>NZ_LRPD01000004.1:0-168085 GCF_001605865.1 Acinetobacter sp. NRRL B-65365
TTCTACAGCATTTCAGGTCACACGCAAGCACTTTTAAAAATTAAATTATTCGGTTGTTTTCTTTTTAAACTTTAACTTATCTAATTCACTGATTTATATAATTTAAAATTTATTCATTATCTTAAAAAATAATTTAAAGGCACAAAAAAACGTATAACCCGTTATTATTTAATGACTTTTAATTAAAATCGTTTTAATTAACATCAAAAATTTCTTAAAGTTGATCATTTCTTTAGCAGATTCATTTTATTTTTTATTTATAAAAGCGCTTTCAGCTAAAAATTAGCTTTAAAAAAGATGCTCCAAAAAGAAAACAACGGTTTTGAAATGCTCAAAACCGTTGTTTCTATTGTTTCAGTACGAATCTTTGATTAAGAGTTTGTACCTCGTACAACATTCAAGAAGTAAAGATGACGTTCATACTGATCAATAATGTCCTGAATTAAATCTTCTTGGGTCCAATCCATGACATCGTAGTTTTGACCACCTTCTCTCAAGAATACTTCAGCTTGGTAATATTGAGCTTCGTCAGCGTCACCTTGCCCAAGCATAAAACTTGGCGGCACGGTCTCATGAGCATATACCGTATAGATGAAGTTAATCTCATGATGATGATCAACACGCAATTGCAAGCCTTGTTCAGTATTTTCAATATTCACTTCAAGATGACGGCGTTTAAATTCTTTCTGAATACTTTCAAACGCTTTTCTCACCTGAGTATCAATATAGTTTCTTACCTCAGCTTCAGTATGCGGGTAATGCATAATCAGACCTAAACGTTGCTGCCAACTACGAGGATTATGAATTGCCCGTGGTGTAATACGCGCTTCCTGAATAGCTTGCATTTTGGTCACATCGATTTTTAAGGCCTTCAATAAACCCCAACTCATCAATAACATCACTAAAGTAAACGGCAAGGCACTCATAATGATGGATGCTTGCAACGCAGCGAGACCACCCACCAGAAGTAGAATAATTGCCAAAGCCGCCATCAATACCGTCCAGAACAGTCTTTGCCAAGCCGGCGAGTTTTCTGTTTTAGCGGTCAGATAGTCCGTCACTAATGCACCAGAGTCGGCAGAGGTCACAAAGAACAGCATCACCAGTACTGTTGCCAGTAAACTCATCACACCCGAAAACGGTAAATGATTCAGGAATTCAAATAAGGCAACTGAAGAATCATTTTGTACAGCTTGAATCAGGGTGACATTGTGTTCTTGCAAAATACTGAACAGTGCGGCATTCCCCAAGAAGCCCATCCAGATGATAGTAAAGCCCGTTGGAATCAGTAATACACCGACGATAAACTCACGGATGGTTCGACCACGTGAAACCCGTGCAATAAACATCCCGACAAATGGCGACCAAGAAATCCACCATGCCCAATACATGATCGTCCAGCCGCCAATCCAGCCATTCGGTTGGTAGGCATATAAGTTAAACGTCATGCTAAACAGGTTGGAAATATAAGAACCTGTGTTTTGAATGGTTGTTTGCAATAAGTAGATACTTGGCCCTGCAATAAAGACAAAGGCCAACAGCACTAAAGCCAAGATCAGATTCAGTTCAGAAAGACGCTTCACGCCTTTATCCAGTCCTAAGAACACAGATAAAGATGCCAAGGCACTGACAAAGATAATCAGAACAACCTGAACATTGCTACTTTGCTCGATACCAAAGAGATAATGTAAACCCGAGTTAATCTGGGTAACACCGAAACCTAAAGAGGTCGCAACACCAAATACCGTACCAATAGTGGCAAAAATATCGATGCTATCGCCCAAAGGACCATAAATCTTTTTACCAATAATTGGATATAAAGCGGAACGGGTTTTTAACGGGAGATTATGACGATAGGCAAAGTAAGCAAGCGCCAACCCGACAACTGCATAAATTGCCCAGGCATGTAAGCCCCAATGGAAAAAGGTGATGCGTAAGGCTTGCTGCGCCGACTCTACACTTTCAGGATCACCGCTCGGTGGACTGATATAGTGCATGACGGGCTCCGCCACGCCAAAGAACATCAGACCGATCCCCATCCCAGCAGTAAATAGCATGGCAAACCATGAGCCATTGCTATATTCAGGCTGACTGTGATCAGGTCCTAATTTGATTTTTCCGCTGGCGGAACAGGCAATATAAATCAGTAGAATCAAAAAGACGGCGACTGATAAAACATAAAACCAGCTAAATGAATCGGTGATCCATTGTTTAAGCTGCTGTGTAAGAAGTTCAAAGGAACTTGGTGCAACAATGACGATTGCGAGAAAAATCGCAATAATGATCACCGTGCTTAAAAACACGTTTGGATTCACATTCGCAAACAGCGAAGATGGCTTGGAAGGCATAATTCCCCCACGTTATTCTAATGATAATGGACAGGCCATAACAGCCAAAATAAGACATTCACAACGTGAATAAAAGCGAGTTCATGTAATGTAAAACTCGTGCTCTAGTATAAAAAATATCAAGAATAACGCAGTTGTAATGCTGTAACAGGATATAAAATAAAACAGTAAGATTTTGATTTTATATAGATAAAGCTAAAATTTCAGCAATCTAAACGACACAGGGCATTCTCTACAAATGCCCAATCACCCCTTGCTCAGTCAACGCTACCAAGACCTCTGCTGAACAAGATTTTGCTAAAACCTGTTGGGTATGCTCTCCCAAACGGGGCGGTGCAAGACGATATTCCACAGGTGTCTCAGACAACTTCAATGGCGACGCAATCATTTTAAATTGCCGATATTGTGGATGTGGAATCGACACTACCATTTCCCGTGCTTGTACTTGCGGTTCTTGCAAGGCCTCATCCACATTATTGATCATACCTACAGGTACTTTAACGGCATGAATCCGCTCTACCCAGTATTGTGCAGATTGCGTGAGAAAATGCTGATCCATTAAAGTGGTCAATTCCCCACGATGCGCAATCCGATCCTGATTGAATCGAAACTTGGGATGCGCTGCCCATTCAGCTTGACCGATGGCCTGACACAAGGATTTAAACTGGGCATCATTTCCGCACGCAATAATAAAGTCCTTATCTTTTGCCTTAAAGGTTTGATAAGGCACAATATTGGCATGGGCATTCCCCCAACGTTTCGGTGCCTGACCTGTGATCAAATAGTTCATGCCATGATTGGCTAAGCCTGCGACCTGCACATCGAGTAAGGACAAATCAATATGCTGTCCTTTGCCTGTTGTTTGACGCGCCCAAAGCGCTGCCTGAATCGCAATGGTGGCATACAACCCTGTTTGTAAATCTGTGACTGCAACGCCAACTTTTTGTGGGCCTCCCCCTGCCAGATCATCCTTTTCACCAGTAATGCTCATCAATCCCGCCATGCCCTGAATCACAAAATCATAACCAGGTTCAGATGCACGCGGCCCTGTTTGCCCAAAGCCCGTAATGGAGCAATAGACCAATCTCGGATTGATTTCACTCAGACTGGCATAGTCCAGCCCGTATTTGCGTAATGAACCGACTTTATAATTTTCAATCAGCACATCACTGTCCTTGACCATTTCTCTGAGCAAGGCTTGGCCTTCTTTTGAAGCAATATCAATGGCGACCGAGTATTTATTCCGATTGGCAGACTGATAATACCCCGCTTCGCGTGTAGGTTGTCCTGCATCATCTTTCATCCACGGTGGTCCCCACATACGGGTATCATCACCTGTGTGAGGACGTTCAATCTTGATCACTTCAGCGCCTAAATCGGCCAGAATCTGACTACACCACGGCCCTGCTAATACTCGGCTGAGATCCAGTACACGTAAACCGGTTAACGCACCCATCCTGTTCCTTCCTTATCATTGTTGTGAATCGTATTAACGAACCCGCTTACACAGCCTTGGTCGATATTTTTAGGCATGAATTTGCCTTAAGACACACCCGAAAGCGTATCTTTGCGTTCAACAAGTGATGAATTTTTAGTTAGAAAATGCAGCGATGCCTGTTTGTGCACGCCCAAGAATCAAGGCATGCACATCATGAGTTCCTTCATAGGTATTCACCACTTCTAAGTTGACCAGATGACGTGCCACACCAAATTCATCACTGATGCCATTGCCGCCCATCATGTCACGTGCCAGTCGGGCAATTTCCAGCGCTTTACCACAGTTATTGCGTTTGATCAGCGATGTGCCTTCGACTGAAGCAATGCCTGCATCTTTCATTTGCCCAAAACGCAAAGCGGCTTGTAGCCCCAAGGCAATTTCAGTTTGCATATCTGCCAATTTTTTCTGGATGAGTTGATTGGCTGCCAGAGGTCGCCCGAACTGTTTACGATCCATGGTGTATTGATGTGCAGTATGCCAACAGAATTCAGCAGCACCCATTGCACCCCATGCAATACCGTAACGGGCACTATTCAGGCAGGTAAATGGCCCTTTCAGACCGCGCACCTCAGGAAACGCATTTTCTTCTGGTACAAACACCTGATCCATCACGATTTCACCGGTAATCGATGCACGTAGTCCGACCTTGCCATGAATGGCTGGTGCAGAGAGTCCTTCCCATCCTTTTTCCAAAATAAATCCGCGAATCTCTCCGACATTGCCCGCTTCAGAAACTTCTTTGGCCCAAACCACAAATACATCTGCGATTGGACTGTTGGTAATCCACATTTTACTGCCACTGAGACGATAACCGCCTGCAACTTTTTTGGCACGGCATAGCATGCTTCCTGGATCAGAACCGTGGTCAGGCTCAGTCAATCCAAAACAGCCAATGTACTCGCCTGACGCCAGCTTAGGCAGGTATTTCTGTTTCTGAGCTTCGGTGCCAAATTCATCAATTGGCACCATCACTAACGAACTTTGCACACTGGCCATAGAGCGATAGCCAGAATCTACGCGTTCAATCTCGCGTGCAATCAAACCATAACTGACGTAGTTCAATCCTGCTCCACCGTACTGCTCTGAAATAGTTGGGCCTAATAGACCTAGCTCACCCATTTCCCGAAAAATACTTGGATCTGTTTTTTCATGGCGGAATTGTTCCAGTACGCGTGGCATGAGTTTGTCTTGACAATAGGCCTGAGCGCTATCCCGAATCATGCGTTCTTCTGAGCTGAGTTGCTGTTCGAGTAAAAATGGATCTTGCCAGTTAAAAGAGACACGCTTTCCTTGATTTGCCATGACTTTTATCTTCCTTTTGAGCAATCTGAATATCAGTGATGCAGTTGATGCTAGGCCAGATTATAGCTTCAGGCAAACGATGTTTTTTCATACAGCTATGCGTTTTATGCATAGCTCAATTGAAACGGACTCCATTATTCTGTTAAAAATACAGCAGAGAATAATGTATAACACTTGAATTATCCCAACCTCATGGTTCTTTTTGCAGGTAACACAAGGACGCTGTTATGCGACGTATGATTCCTTCACTCCAGTCATTGATTTGTTTTGAAGCCGCTGCCAAACATAAGACCTATACCCATGCGGCACAGGAACTCAGCATGACCCAAAGTGCGGTTTCCCGACAGATTCAGCAACTGGAAGAGTTTCTTAATCTGCCCTTGTTTCATCGGGTCCGACATGGGGTAGAACTGACCATTGCGGGGGAACAATATCTCAAAAATATCAAGACGCATTTGCTGGGGCTGGAACACAGCACGCTCGACCTGATGTCACATCAAGGTTTAGGTGGCACGCTTAAATTGGGGGTGGTGCCAACCTTCGCAACGCGCTGGCTGCTACCACGCCTACATCGTTTTAATGAAAACTATCCCGAAATCACCATTCATCTTGAAACCAGCACCAAGCCGTTTTTATTCAGTGAACAGATTTTTGATGCCGCCATCTATGCAGGTACGCCCGCTCAAGTTGAAAATTGGCCCGGAACGACTGCACATTTTTTGATGCAAGAAGAAGTGGTTGCTGTTTGCTCGCCGATGCTGATCAAAAAGTTCTTCCCTGATCTGATTCAAGATGCATCGCCATCGACACTGGATCTGACTGCGGCACAACTCTCTCAACTGCCCTTATTACAACAGACCACTCGCCCCGCGATTTGGAAAGAATGGTTCGACAGTCTGGGCTATAACGCACCCTATGCGATGGAAGGTCAACGTCATGAACTATTTTCCATGCTGGCCGTTGCCGCTACTCACCATCTTGGCGTGGCCTTGATTCCACAAATGCTGATTGAAAAAGAACTGAATCGAGGAGAATTGATCATCGTGTCATCGCACAAACTCAGCGGTTCGCGTTGCTATTATTTTGTTTATGCTGAACAGCCGCATAACCCGATTATGTTGAAATTCATCGAATGGCTGGAACAGGAAACTGCAACCCGCTTCATCTCAACATCGGATTACTGATTTTTGGGTAAATGCGCAATATATTGCAATGCAATCAAACGGGATACCACCACGGCGAGGTACATCACCCCACCAAACATTTGTAACATTGCCAGGACTCTGGCGGCTGGGCTCATCGGCATCAAGTCAGATAAACCTGTTGCCGATTGCAGACTAAAACTTAAGAACAGCAGATCCAGCCAACTTTGTAAGGCTTGGGGCTGATTGGGATTCAGGAAACTATTCGGCAAAAGTAGCTGACAAATACTGTATAAAAAAGCAAAGGCCCAAGCGATCAGGGTAAATACGGCACCTGCTGCAAATAGCTCATCTTTGGTCAGATAACGGTCGGCAAACATATAGCGCAACAAGCCATAAGCCGCATAGAAATAGGCCAAAGCCTCAAAACTATAGGCCATAATTTGAATGGTCGGTGTGGCGTAACCAATAAAGAGCATAATCGAAAATAGGAAGGCACCACTGACAAAAACCAAGCCCCAAAAGGTAAATACAGGTGTTTGTCGAATCACCTTGGCAATAATCAATAAGGCCAAAACGCCCATTGACCAAGTTAAGGCACGATATTCACTATCACCATAGGTCAGCATATAGAGAACCAATAAAGCCAGTTGAACCAGCAACAACCATGCAGATGGCAATAAACGAAACGTACTCCAGAATTGTTTTAAGCTTTGCATGTGGTATTCCTGAATCTTGTTATGGTTTTCATTTTTGTTGAGTGCATCATACTGCATCTAAAAAAGAAACGATCATTTTAGAGAGTTCTTGTTGCAGGCGTTGTTCTTCAATAAGAAAAGTATTTTTACTGGCATAACGCATCATGGTAAATAAGGTACTGTTAATAATCACAAAAGACTTATGTTTTAAGGTCTCAAAATCCCAGTGCGGATAATAACGCCCGAATAAATACATGCCGACTTCTAAAAAGTGCTGCTCTAAAACTTGTGCCGCTTCCGAATCACTATAAGCATGCCAGTTTTTTAAGATTTCGATAAAAAAGCCTTGATCAGACTTTAGCGATTCAAAGCCAAAGGCAATACTTAATGTGATGATGTCCTGAATAGAAGTTTGCTGTTGTAGCATCACCAGTTGCTTGACTGCCTGTCCCAAATTTTCACTTTTACGCAGTAACAGTTCCGCGATGATTTGTTCTTTATTTTCAAAATACTGATAAATCGATCCGACACTCACCCCTGATTTTTCAGAGATTTTAGGCGTGGTCACCTGCAAAACCCCATATTCAGAAATACATTTCTGTGCCCCTTCCAAAATGCTTTCAACGATCATTTTGGCGCGTTGCTGCTGCGGTCGTTTTCTCATGCTCAGCCTCAATTGAAATGCGAATTGAATGCGAATAATTATTCATATTAAGCTTTGATTAAATAACAATCAGGGACTTTATGCAATGCAAAGCATCGTTAAACCTAAACGCTTGGCGGCGTTTGAAGACATGATTCAGCGCAATATCAAAACGAAAATCCTCAATTATATGACCCGACAGGAAGTTCAGCCGAGTTATCAGGAATATCTTGACTTGAATACAGCCCTGCAAAGTGGTGATGAACCGATGGATCAGGTGCTGCTTTGGGTACTACAAAATCCTAAACTGCATCGTAAATACTTTGAAACGGCACTTTATGAGGGCTTAGACAAATTACCGCATGAAATTCCTGAACTCACCACATTCTTCCAACTGGTGGAACGAAAACCTGATTGGTATGAGCAAGCCAAAGTCGATGAAGCACTTAAGTTTACTTATCGTTTAGGCATTAATAATGGACTGATCCTACGGGATTTATCCTTAATGACTGGCTATATGTATCCGGGATTTAACCAACCTCTGATCCTGACCGGTGCATTAAAGAAACAGGCGGGAACTCGTCTCGCTGAAACCACCAAATGGTGGGTCGATATCACCGAAGCAGATGGTTTTTCACGTTTTAGTAAAGGTTTTACCTCCACCATTTTTGTACGTTTTATTCATTCACTGGTTCGTCATCAACTGCAAAAATCAGAGAAATGGGATACTGAGACTTGGGGCCTACCGATCAACCAATACGATCAGGCCATGACCAATATTGCCTTTAGTGGTGTAGTACTGATCGGTATTCGTGCTTTGGGGATTTTTCCGAGCAAGCAGGAAGTCGATAGCTTTTTACATTTCTGGAAATATGCAGGCTGGTTAATGGGTGTTGAGGAAAAATGGCTGGTCGATCATGAGGCAGAAGGCTGGAAACTGATTTACTGGATGCAATTTGCCCATCCACAGTCCGATGCCAGTAGCATCTCACTCGGCTCAAGTCTTTCCAAAGAGCCATTCGAACGCAAATATCGCTTTCTAAGGACTTTCCAACAAAAACTGGCATATAAACAGCATTTAGAAATTACCCAGTTTTTTATTGGTCGCAAGAAAATGCAGAAGTTAGGTTTAGCTCCACAATCAGCAGCTTGGTTTGCTTATTATCTGATTGGTCGAAATTTAGCGCTGTATACCAGTGCCAAACATATTCCAAAATTAAACCGTTTTCTTGAACAAAATGGGCGTCATTTACAACGTATTGGCTTGTCGCTCTATCGCAATCAGTCACAGCAACTGGCGAGCATGCATCAATAAGCCATAAAAAAAGCCCTCAATCAATGAGGGCTTTTTTAGCTCAAGCGAATTAGTGATCTGACGCGCCTGAAGCACCGATACCTGTCATTGAGCGAACAAACTGAGCATCAAAGGCTTTACGCTCTTTCTCTGCACGTGCTGACTTGTCAGTGACAGAGAAGAACCAGCAGCAGAAGAATGAAAGTGGCATTGCAAATAATGCTGGGCCATTGAATGGGTTTGGCGCAGTTTCAGAAATAGCCAAGGTATCTACCCAAACCGCTTTAGATAGAATGATCAGGCTCACCGCACCAACTAAACCTACGACACCACCAATCACTGCACCACGTGTTGTTAAGCCTTTCCAGAACATTGATAACACGAGTACTGGGAAGTTTGCACAACATGCCACCGAGAATGCCAAGCCAACCATAAAGGCAACGTTTTGTTTCTCGAACAAGATACCCAAAATCATGGCGAAGATCGCTAAACCTAAAGTTGCGATTTTTGACATTTTCAATTCAGATTCAGGTGTTGTTTTGCCTTTCTTGAATACGTTGGCATAAAGGTCATGTGAAATTGCAGATGCACCTGACAGCGTTAAACCTGCAACCACCGCAAGGATTGTTGCGAATGCGACCGCTGAAATGAAGCCCATGAACAAGTCACCGCCCACAGCATCACTCAAGTGAACTGCCGCCATGTTGTTACCGCCCACCAACTCTAATTTGCCTGTCACTGCTGCTTTCGCAAGATCAAGGAATTGCGGGTTATTTGCAACAAACAGGATTGCACCGAAACCGATAATGAAGGTTAAAAGATAGAAGTAACCAATAAAGCCCGTTGCCACCACAACTGATTTACGTGCTTCTTTGGCATCTTTCACCGTGAAGAAACGCATCAAGATATGCGGTAAACCAGCTGTACCAAACATCAAGGCAAGACCAAGTGAAAGCGCATCAATCGGGTTTGCCGTTAACGAACCTGGCCCCATGATTTTAGCGGCTTCATCCCAGCTCATGCTGTGCGCCTGGCTATACACATCAATGGCTTGATTGAACATATTGGTGAAGCTAAAACCAACTGCTTTCATTACCATAAATGCCATGAAAGTCGCACCACTGAGCAACATCACTGCTTTAATGATTTGCACCCACGTGGTTGCCAACATGCCACCGAAGATCACATACGCCATCATCAAGAGGCCCACGATCACAACTGCGATGTTGTAGTTCAAACCGAATAGCAGTTTAATCAACTGACCTGCACCCACCATCTGTGCAATCAGGTAGAACGCCACGACAACCAGTGAACTAAATGCTGCCAAGGTACGTACTGGCTTTTCTTCCAGACGGAACGACACCACATCGGATAAGTTATATTTACCCAAGTTACGTAAACGCTCTGCCACAAGGAACAAAACGATTGGCCAACCGACCATGAAACCGAGTGAATAGAGCAAGCCATCAAAGCCCGAACTGAACACCAATGCAGAAATACCCAAGAACGATGCGGCTGACATATAGTCACCAGCAATTGCCAAACCATTTTGGAAACCACTAATCCCGCCACCAGCGGTATAGAAATCTTGTGCAGACTGGGTTTGCTTCGCTGCCCATTTGGTAATGAACAATGTAAAACCGACAAAGATCGTAAACATAATGATCGCATGCCAGTTGGTCGCTTGCTGTTCAGCTGTACCTAAATCTGGACTGGCGAATGCAATACTTGTGCAGCAAAAGCTGAGCAGTGTGAACAGTATCGCTTTGAATGATGTCCCTTTCATCTCAGTGCATCCCTTTTTCATGTGCAATGGCCTCAACTTCCTTGAGGGCTTCTTCATTCAACTGGTCAAGCTTATTATTGGCAATGTAGGAATACACCCCACATAAAATAAATGACAACACAATAATGCCTAAACCGAGGGGAATACCCCAAGTGGTTACACCACCGCTAAATGAACTTGCTAAAAATTCTTTGTTATAGCCAACTAAAAGCATAAATCCAACGTAGATAAACAGCATGATTGCTGTTAATGTCCAACTTAATGTACGCTTTTTGCTGACCATTTCTTGAAACTTTGGATTATGTAGAATTCGATCTACCTGAGAATCATCCATAATCAACTCCTTATTTTTGTGTCCAACCGTGGACCCCTTTTTACGTGGGATTTTTCATTATCCAACTTAACAAGATTATGATTGACTCGTAACTTAGACTTTGGTCTCTAAATGCAAATCTCTACTCCTTGCTATACCCACGCTTCGGGTATGATAAAAAATGGAATTTGATCACGTGAGCAATATGAACAGTTGGCTTATTCTTGGGGTATTGGCCCTGTACATCGTGCTGTTATTCGGCTGTGCTTTTTTTGGTGAAAAGCACGCCAGCCGGTTAAGTACGCGTGGTCGGATGCTGCTGTTCAGCTTAACTTTGGGCGTATATTGCTCTTCATGGACCTTTTATGGCGCAACAGGCGCCGCGGTTCGCCAAGGCGTGATCTTTCTGCCGATTTATCTGGGGCCATTGCTATTTATCTGGTTTGGTTATGACATCTGGAAGCGCTTAGGCCGCATCCGTCAGCACCATGCTATTTCGTCAATTGCCGATTTTGTGGCGGCCCGTTACGGCAAAAGCGGAAGTCTGGCAGCACTGGTCACGATTCTTGCCGTCATTGCGATTGTGCCTTATCTGGCTTTGCAACTTCGCGCTATTGCACTTAGCGCCTCGGTGATTCTGGAGCAGAACGCACATATCCATACCACAACCAATAGTGTTCTGGTGCTGACGGCTGTACTGGCGATTTTGGCCATGATTTTTGGGACAAGGCATATTGCGCATACCGAACAGCACGGCGGTTTAATGCTAGCTGTTGCCTTTGAATCCTTTGTTAAGCTCTTTGCCCTGCTCTGTGTGGCGGCATTTTTCTTATTACAATCACCTGACAATATTAAACAGGTCAGTACCGATGTTCATCAGCATTTTCATGACCTGCAACAACTCGGTGTCCCTGAAACATTCTGGGTGCAAACGTTACTGGCTGGTCTAGCCATGATCTGCCTACCACGTCAGTTTCATGTGGCGGTGGTGGAATTACGGGATGAAAAACATATTCGTGGGGCACGTCGCTGGTTCGCGGCCTATCTGATTCTGACTGTGATTGCGATCATTCCAATTGCCAGCTGGGCGCTGCATTCTTTACCCGAATCGCTGGGGACACCAGACATTGCCGTACTGGCTTTACCGATGAGCTATCAGCAGGATTGGTTAGCACTTTTGGCTTTTCTGGGAGGCTTTTCAGCTTCGACTGGCATGCTTTTGGTTGCCTCTGTGGCATTGTCAATTATGCTCAGTAATGACCTGATCATGCCTGCCCTGTGGCGTTTTAAAATTATTTCCCGTCATGATCAGCATTTGCCTCGGGTGCTCAAACTCACCCGCCGCATTAGTATCATCAGCGTAATGTTACTGGGCTTTTTATTTTTCCATTTCTTTAATGATATCAACCAACTCTCTGTTTTTGGCTTACTGGCTTTTAGTGCGGTCGCACAATTTTCTCCTGCCTTGATTGGCGGCTTATACTGGCGTGGTGCAAGTCGTCAGGGTGTCTACGTCGGCCTGTTAATGGGCTTTGCTATGTGGAGCTACACCTTACTGTTCCCGACTGTACTGCGTAGCCTGCCTGATCACTATCAAGATTTTGCACAACATATTTTATTGTTTGGGCCTTTTAATATTAATGGTCTACGTCCAGAAGCCTTACTCGGATTTGAATCGTTTGCACCTCTGACGCATGGTGTGTTGTGGTCACTCGGCCTCAACGTGGTGCTTTATATTTGGGTATCGCGTCTCTACCGTCCAAGTGTAGCCGAACAAATTCAGGCGGAAAGTTTTTTCTATTATGAAAGCAAACCATTGCCTTCAGCCCAGTCTAATACTGACCTGACAGATCTACATCTGAATGCTGCACGACTTAAAGTCGGTGATTTACTAGCATTAGCCAAACGTGTCACAGGTGATAAACCAACGCTACAAGCTTTTCAGCAATTTTGTGAGCAAAATCATGTGGTTTTAAATGAAAATCATGTGGCAAATGGCATGTGGTGGCGCTTTACCGAGCAGTATCTGGCGGGGATTATTGGAGCTGCCTCTGCCCGTACGCTATTAACCACTGCCATGATTAATAATGGTCTGGCGCTGGGTCAAGTCGCCAATATTCTTGACCAAGCCTCGCAATGGCAGCGTTTTAATCAAAATTTATTGATGACCATGATCGATCACATGACACAAGGGGTCAGTGTGGTAGATAAAAATATGTGTCTGGTGGCATGGAACAATCAATACCTGAAGCTATTTGATTATCCAAAAGATCTGGTCTACGTCGGCTGCCCAATTGCAGACTTGATTCGCTATAACGCAGAGCGTGGTGAATGTGGGCCAGGCCCAGTTGAAGAACATGTGCGTAAACGACTGCACTGGATGAAAGTTGGCAGTGCCCATGAGTTCGAGCGGATTCGTAAAGATGGTTTGGTTATTCAAATGCGCGGCAACCCCATTGAAGGTGGTGGTTTCGTCACCACTTTTGCCGATATTACAGCATTCCGTGAAAATGAAGCCGTACTGGAAGAACGTGTCAGTGACCGAACCCAACAGCTTGCGAATGCGTTGACCGAACAGCAATTGGCACTGGAACAAGCCGATAAAGCCAATCAATCGAAAAGCCGTTTCTTGGCCGCAGCCAGTCATGATTTACTTCAACCGATGCATGCAGCACGTCTATTTAGTACCGCTTTAGAACAAAGTGTCCATTCCGCAGAAGATCAGCAGACCTTACAACAGCTGGATCGGGCACTTTACGGTGCAGAAAGTATGCTCTCTGCCCTACTGGATATTGCCCGTTTAGAAGGCGGTACTATTCAACCCAAACGCCAAGCCTATTCATTGCATGATTTATTGAACGATCTGGAATTACAGTTCAAATCCATTGCGGCCCAGCGCGATATTCAACTCTCCGTCCACGATACCAAGTTCTGGGTAGATACCGACCCTCAATGGATGCGACGAATTATCCAGAACTTTGTCAGCAATGCTTTACGTTATACAGCGCAAGGACGTGTGGTGGTTGGTGTGTTGCGTTCAGCCCAACGACCAAATCATATTCGTATTGGTGTGTGGGATACAGGGCCAGGGATTAATGAACAACAGCGCCTTAAACTGTTTCAGGAGTTTGAGCGTTGTGGGCATACTTCACCTTGGGGCGAACAAGGTCTAGGGCTAGGACTTGCGATTGTGCAGCGGATGACCAGCCTGCTGGATTTTCCCGTATATGTTTATTCTGAACTGGGCAAAGGCTCCTGCTTCATGATCGAAGTCCCTTTAGTGGAAGCACCTAAAATTCAAACGGCGACACCGCATGTGACGGCATTACAGCATACGGCCTATAAAGTCCTGTGTCTGGATAATGATGAAACCATTCTGGAAGGCATGCGAACACTGTTGAGCAAATGGGGCTATCAGATCTTCACGGCAACAGAACCTGAAGAGGCATTACGACTTATTGAGCAGGAAGAGATTCAGGTCTGGCTGATTGATCAGCATTTGAACCATGATCAACGTGGTTTGGACTTTATTGAACAATATCGTCCTGCACATATTCCAGTCGCATTGATCACAGCAGATTCTGATCCAGAACTGCCTCAATATTTAAAACAGCAGAATATTGTATTGCTGAAAAAGCCGCTTAAACCTGCTGGCTTACGTGCGTGGTTATCTGGTTTAAAAATCATGCCTATGCAATAAATGACAAAATATTTTGCAATATAGGCAAAAATCATCAAAAAGCAGCATTTTGAGCGATGATAAATTGACCAAAGTGCTCAAATGATAATTGGCTATGGCAAAAACGTTCACTTACATTAGTGAACGTTTGTACACTTACTTACAATTAATTAAGTTATTGTTTTTATTTTATAATTTTACCCTAAAAAACCATCCTACAACTTTAGTCGTATTCTACTTGCTTTCTTGATACCGCATAAATTGATCAAATTAATGGAAACCTATGTCTCATCGTGTTGGGTTTCTAGAAACAGACTGTCGAAAAGGACATTGATCATGAATAATAGTCACCCCACAACAGACCATACGTCACAACAGTTTTATCGCCAATACAGCGCGAATGCCTTATTACCGCAATTAGACTGGCAACAGATTTTTGCGCATAGCAAACTCGAAGAGACACATTTACATGCACTGGATACCCTCTATCAGGCGGCAGTTCCACTGGCGTTGAATGTATTCCATGAACTGAATTTTGATGTATTTGCTCCCGCAGCCTACCATCCACAAGGTTTGGGATTATTTGAAAAGCTGGCACAGCAAGAGCAGAAATTTTTAGATGCACTTGAAGCAGAATCTGCTCATCTCGGCCACGAAACACGCCATCAAATCTGGAGTATGCTGTTACGCGGCGGTGCAGTTCTGGTCTTTAAAGCGTGGTTAAGTCATGTCAAAGGCGATGAAAACCAACTGGACAAAAGCCAGTTTGATGAACTTTCCGACTTATTGTTTATCAAAACGCGTCCTGAACAATTGGCGCAGCTTTTAAAAGTCGATAGCAATGCACCGTTCACACATATTTTCCTGATGCATGATAATGATGTCTTCCTCGATCATTTTAATAGTCTGGAAACAGCCGCTTTATTTGTTGATTTAGGCGTTTACGATGCGGCATTTTTAAGCCTGCGTGATGACCGCGTGGCGGAATATCTCAAGAGTAAGGGTTACGTCACTCAAGAACAAATTGATGATTTGCAATGTGCATTGAATCCATTGTACTGCGATAGCCTAATGCCAAAACAGGATTGTCTGGCTTAGCGCTAAAATAAAACAAGGTGGACTGATCCACCTTGTTTTTGTATGGCTTAGAACTTCATGCTCATACGCATCCAGTAGTTGCGTCCAATATTGTTGAACTGCTCACTCGCTCCATAACCAAACATGGAAGCTCCTGCTTTATTGAGGTGTTCGGTATAAGTTTTATCTAGCACGTTATCAATACCAACTGATACATCAACAGCATTTGTTAACTTATATGTACCATTCAAAGCCAAAGTATTAAATGCTTTGGTTTCAGTCATGTCATAACCAACTATATTTCCTTCATTCAGGCTTATACGATTTTGTTTAGCAACAGCACGCCATAATAAGCCCAAGCTATATTTCTCCTCAATATAACGAAGATTAATACGTCCTTCCAAAGGGGCTATCTGCGGTAAGGCACGACCATCCGAGGTATTTTTACCCCATGCATACATCGCTGAAACATCTGCCTGAATATGATCGGTAAATTGATAACCGACTCCAGCTTCAGCGCCTGCAATGGTAGCATCGACATTCCTTGCCAATGGAGAGCGGTCATTGGCACCATTATATTGCAACAAGATATAGTCTTTAATTAAACCTGCATATGCAGATGCCCATGTACTCCATGCGCCATGTTCAGCCTGAAAACCCATATCCAACTGAGCTGTACGTTCTTTTTTCAGATTATCTAAATTATTAATCATACGATAACTGATGTTACCCATCATATCTTTTGTCTCTACACCATGATCTGTTGAGGTGTTATAGAGTTCCCAAAAATCTGGAGTACGTTCAACATAACCAAGTCCTGCATAGGTTTTCACACCATGTTCAGGCAAAGTTTTTTCGATACGAATAAAACCACTCGGATTAGTATCACTGCGATTCTTTCCATTTTTCAGACTATCAATTTTAACTTGATCAACACGGGCACCTGCTACCCATTTCTGATTCGCATCTATGTTATAAGTCCATTCACTAAATGCGCCATAAGACTGGAATTTAAGATCGTTACTAAAGGGCAAATTATGGTCTGGCATCGCATACATGATCATATTGCCGCCATGCTTGTTGTGCTGGGTATCAACCCCAGATACGACGCTGAACTTGTCCCAATCAGTCGTCACCGCTAAACGAGTGTTTAGGGTACGACGAGCCACCTCCATTTCCATCTTGCCTGGCATCCCAGATGGGGGGGTACGTAAACGGAAATTATCCATAATGTGGTTGTTATAGCTATAATCAACCTGTGCTTCGATCTTTTTAATTACGTCCGTTACATTTTTATGTTCCGCATGTAAACCCAAGCTTTCACGCTTAAATTGAGAACCATCCATTCCACGACCTGCATAAGCCGCTTCACCATCACCTTTACCCGCACGTAGTTCTAGCCATGAGTCCTCTGTCGGTTTCCAGCCCAAAGCCAGATCAGCATTCCAGCGTTTCCAATTTGAATGAACGGTCTGATCATCACCATCTTTATAGTCATTCGCTTCTGAACGATTGGCATTTAAACGGGCATATTTAGACTCATCGCCTATGGCAGCTTCAACATTATGATCAAGACGACCATATGAACCAACCACAACACTGGCCTGACCACGATAAGGCTGATCTTTGCTAAGTTGCTCAGGTTGACGTTCAAAAATCACGGTTGCTGCAGAACCAGGGGTTGCATATTGCACCGTTTGCGGCCCTTTGATTACCGTAATTTTGTCAAAGCTTTCAGGCTGAATATACGAAGTTGGTGCATCCATTCTCGACGGGCAAGCACCCAGATTTTCACTGCCGTCCACGAGCATTTTAATACGTGACCCAAACATGCCTCGGAAAGTCACATCACCATTAGTTCCGCCATTTTTAATCGCATTAAAGCCCATAATGCTTTGTAAATAATCGGCTCCATCCGTTGCTGGGACTGGCTGAATCGGCTGTTTTGGATCGGCTTGTACTACCAAACCATTGCTCTCATTTGGTTGTTGGGCGGTTACCACAATCGGCGCAAGCGAAACAGGAGCATGTTCAGATGCGGATGAGTCGGCTGGATTTGCCCAAACCGTTACCGTATTTGAGGCAGCAAGGATCGCAACCGTGAGCGGTTGTAATAAAAATTTAGGTTGAGCCATGATAGGTCTCTCTTAAAACATAAGTAAAACTAGGCTAGAGTTTTGAAAACCCTAATGAAAATGACGTTTTAATTTATGCAAAGAGTGGCGGGGCTCGCCCTTGGGGCAACAGAAATAACCGTTGTAGTGCAAAATAAACATGCTTAAACGCTTGCTGATAAGCAACTAAACGGATTTGAATCCGAACCAGCACTTCTTTCACACCAAATTCAGGCGGCAGGACCAGATTGGCATAAACCGTACAGTACTGACATTGGTGATTAGGATCATGATGGTCATGATGCGGCATCGAAACCTGAGCATGCTCAAGCTGATGTTCATGAGGATGTTGTGCCGAATGGCTCTGGGTACTTTGTAGTTTAGGTAACAGAAGCGCTTGGGTGATGGTTTCACACACAGGCGCAATCTGATATTGCTTCGGAAGGAGCGGCTGCAAGAAAACCGCAATCTGTAAACAGACCGCGGTTAAAGCCAGCAACAACCCACAACGAAACAAGGACAACATCTGTTAATTCATCGTCGTTACAGTTTAACGTTTAACTGCAACTTTCTCTTTATCGCGTTGGCGCACCACTTTTTCCACTTTTTCACGTGCACGCTGACGTTTTAAAGGCGATAAATAATCGACAAAAAGTTTGCCATTTAAGTGATCCATTTCATGTTGGATACAAACAGCGAGAAGTTCGTCAGCTTCTAACTCAAATGCTTGACCTTCAAGGTTAATTGCCTCGATTTTTACGCGTGACGGACGCTCAACTTTGTCGTATATTTGAGGCACAGAGAGACAGCCTTCTTCATAAGGCTGAGTATCTTCGGTCAGTGGAATGACTTTGGGGTTAATGAACACCATCGGTTGGTTTTTCTCTTCCGAGATGTCCATAACAATAAGCTGAATATGATGATCAACCTGAGTTGCCGCCAAACCGATACCTGGTGCTTCATACATGGTTTCAAACATATCTGCTGCAAGCTGACGAATTTCATCAGTGACTTCTTCGACTGGCTTGGCAATGGTACGAAGGCGGGGATCAGGAAAACTTAAAATAGGTAATAAGGCCATACTGTCGTCCTCACTTATGCCATTGATCAAAAAACCAACTGAAGGGAATGCTTGATCAAAAAAATTGTGTGTAAAGTCGTTATTATAGCGCAACTACACACATAATTTTTAGGAATTATGATAATGAAAAAGGTTTTAAACGGCATACCATCATTTCATGCCTTGGGGTTAAAAAAACAACTGATTGCAGCTGCAATTTGTGCAGGAGTGGGGATGAGTGTCAATTTTGCGCATGCAGCCAGCCCGAATGTTAGCCCACCTGCGGTGAAAGTAGGTGCTCCGCATGTCTATGTGGTGAAAAAAGGCGATACACTCTGGGATATCTCGGGTAAATTTTTAAAGAAGCCATGGCGCTGGCCTGAAATCTGGGCAAGCAACAAGCATGTCAAAAATCCACACTGGATTTATCCAGGGGATCGCCTATTACTCTGTAGTCTGAACGGTAAGCCGTTGATTGGTAAAGATGAAGGTGATGGCTGTGACGGTATTATTCGCCGCTATACAGGCAATACGTCTACCCTGCGCCCACAAGTTCGTGTTGAAGCACTGAACAATAGCGTGCCTGTTATTCCATTGACACATATTCAGCAATGGTTAGAGCGCACTTCTGTGTTGCCAGCAGACGCGATTGCCAATACACCTTATATTCTAGGCACTGCCGATAACCGTGTTATGGCAGGTAAAGGCCAGAGTGTTTATGTGCGTGGCCAAGGCCTTGAAAATGGCCAGCGCTACGGCGTATTCCGTGAAGGTGAACCTTATGTAGTACTGGATCAGAATGGTAAAAAACAAAATCTTGGCGTTGAACTGACTCAAGTTGCCTCAGGTGTGGCGATTCGTAGTGAAAATGACATTACTACGGTTGAACTGACCGATAGCTATAATGGTGAAGTGCGTCGTGGCGACCGTGTTATGGCTGAACAAGATGCCATGCTTCCAACTCTGTTCTATCCAACCGACGCCAATCAGGTCAAAGATGGCGGTAAAATTATCCGTGTGATGGGTTCTATCGGTACAGCCGCAAAAAATGGTGTCGTAACCGTGGATCGTGGAACGGTTGATGGTGTTGAGGTCGGTCAGGTATTTAGTATCTATCAAGATGGTGAAACTGTTCGTGACCCAAAAACCAAAGAACAAGTGAAACTACCTGGACAATATTTGGGTAGTGTCATGATCTTCAAGAGTTTTGACCGTATCAGCTATGCCTATGTACTCGAAAGCGAGTTACCAATTAAGCTTGGCTCAGACATCAAACCACCACGTCTTGACGATTAAGGCCTAAGATGTTGAATCAATTATCGCCTCATCACTACCATACTGTGCTGGTGTGGTACTTGGTTCAACATTCGCTTTCCAGCTTCCAAAAGATCCAACAGCGTTTCGGTAGCTGTGAACAGGCCACACAAAGTCATCGTTTTGCAGAATGGTCTCAACTTGGCCTGCATACCAATCATTTAAAACGTTTAGCGGAATTCCAGACAGCACAAGGCCAGCAACAGTTTGAACAACTGGTTCAACTGATTTGCCACCATAGTGACTTTATTTTAACGCCCGAAGATATTGGCTATCCAACGCAACTGCTGCCTTATACAGATCGTCCACCTATTCTATTTGGGCAAGGTCAGGCGCAAGCGCTGTTACAACCTCAAATTGCCATGGTCGGCAGTCGAAAACCGAGCCCTCACGGGCGACAAGTTGCCTATGATTTTGCTTACTATTTAAGTGAAAAAGGTTTCTATATTAGTAGCGGTTTGGCTCATGGCATTGATCAAGCAGCCCATCAAGGTGGTCTAGTTCATCAGCGCACTATCGCAGTGACAGGTACAGGACTAGACACCGTCTACCCTGCCCAGCATAAACAACTGGCACAACAAATTACCCAGTCAGGCGCAGTGGTGACTGAATTTCTACCCACGACCATGCCTTTACAACAACATTTTCCACGACGGAATCGTATTGTCAGTGGCTTGAGTCTAGGGGTAGTGGTGGTCGAAGCTGCACTTAAAAGCGGCTCATTAATTACTGCTAATGAAGCTGCCAGTCAGGGAAAAATGGTGTTTGCCATTCCTGGACATATTTATAGTGAACATCATCAGGGCTGTCATCAGTTGATCCGCGAAGGTGCGATTCTGGTGGATCATCCCGAACAGGTGATTGAAGATCTGGCTTTACCCACACAATGGCAAGCCCAACAACAACCAGCAACAGATATTGCCTCTGCACCGCCAACGCTACCCGCCCATTTAATTGAGCTCTATCAGGTTTTAGACTGGGTTGGACAAGATCTGGATCAACTGGCGCAACGCTATTCTGCGCCTATTGCTGAATTAACAGCCCAATTAATGGAACTGGAATTACTCGGTTTAAGCATGCAACAGGCAGGACGCTATTTACGTTGCCGCCCAATGCATTAAACTAGTCACCTCTCCCTCTGCTATTGTATTGACCTCGCATGATCACCTCTTCTATTTCTGAAGCAGCACAACTTTTAAAACAAGGACAGGTTCTGGCTTACCCAACCGAGGCGGTCTGGGGTTTGGGCTGTGATCCCTACAATGAACAGGCTTTTCAGGAGATTCTGGAACTCAAACATCGTCCCGTTGAAAAAGGCGTCATTTTATTAGCAGGTCATTTAGATCAGGTAGCACATTTACTGCAAGGTTTAAGTAACGACATTCGTCAGCAAGTGATTCACAGCTGGTCAAATCGCCAGCCAACTGAACGAGCCACAACATGGCTATTACCTGCTGATCAACATATTCCAACATGGATCAAAGGTCAGCATCCTCTGGTGGCGGTGCGTGTCACCACCCATCCTTTATGCGTGCAACTGTGCCAGTATTTTAATGGATTCATTGTCTCGACCAGCGCCAATCCCGCAGGCCAGACACCAGCTCATAGTTTGGCAGATGCTCAAGCGTATTTTGCTGACGCATTACATTATCTAGAAGGCGATCTAGGATTGAGTCGGGAACCGAGTCGTATCCTCAATGCACTAACGGGTGAAATTGTTCGGGCTTGATGATTTAGGTGAATAGCGGACAAAAAAAAGCTCAGTTATATAGGGATAACTGAGCATAAAAAGGATGTGTATAATCACATCCAGAGGGTTCATCAATTCGGTAAGCAACTTATTCATTCTAAAATGAATCATTTTGCTGTGGCTGGTATTATGAGCCAATCATTTCATTTATACAAATATATTATTTATCTAACAAAAAATGTGAAAAGCGTACCTTTTTTGTCACTTCAACCTTTTTAATAAAATTATATTTTTATTTTTATTCAGCTTTTTTTGAGCCTAAACCCTCACTATCTTTAAAAATATAGTTGCAAATCAGATAGAAAGGAGAATCATTCAAAAAATAAATTGGTGCGTTTGTCTATTTTTTAAACAAACGCACCTATGACTTTCATCTTTATGAGGCAGACTCTGCCAATTTGACTGGTGCTTTAAGGGTTTTCTTTTGTGCCATGATGATCCCCACCAGAATCATAACACCACCAATGGTATGGTAAATAGTCCAGTGTTCCGATAACCACAGACTGGCAATAATCGCGGTGAATACTGGCATCAAGTTCATGAAAATACTGGTACGGTTTGGCCCAATCGCTTGCACGGCGACCATCCATAACAATGGTGCAATCAATGACGGGAACATCCCTGCATAAAGCACACTGGCCGCATTTTCAGCATTGATCCCATCCAGCCCCAACCACAATAAGAATGGCAAGTGATAAATCAGGGCAAATGCAATCTGCACATATAAACTGGTCATCAATGGCAACTGAACTTGCCATTTTTTCAGGAACACACCATAGAAGGCATAGAATCCCACGGCCAATACCATGACCGCATCGCCCCAATGACCGCCCTGTTCAAACAGGCTAGAAATACGCCCCTGGCTCATCACATAAATCAAGCCAGCAAAAGACAACAAACTCCCGAAAATGGCATAGCGATTCGGTGCATCTTTTAAAATAATATAAGAGATGAAAATGGTAAAAATAGGCACAAAGGCATTCACGATTCCCATATTCGTCGCGGTGGTATAGTGCGCTGCGGTATAAGACAGCCCTTGATACAACACCATCCCAAATGCACTGAGTACCGCCAGTTTAGGAATGAACGGACGAATTAGAGCACGTTGCTTCCAGACTTTTGGCAACATAAAAGGAGTCAAGATCAGGAAGGCAACAAACCAGCGATAAAAGCTGATACTGACTGGGGAAATATAGTCTGCCACATAGCGAGTTACCGCAATATTGAGTGACCAAATCAACACGGCAATCAAAGGCAATACAAATGCCCATTTTTGGTATTTCGTTAACTGACCCATCATTTTCTCACAATATCTCAGCAATGGATGTATTGTGGAAGATGTCCAAAATAATTGAAATATCGTATTTCAGACATTTATATCGCGCTTACGACATCCCTGCCTAGAACAGCTCCCAAGCGCGCATGGCATGTTCTACAACTTTATGCAGTTGCTCAACCGTTGCGCCATCTCGAGCCTGAATAGTTAAACCTTGTACCACGGTGGCATAGAAGTCTGTCATTTCCTGCAAAGGTGCGGTTGCTGCCAGATCACCGTTCGCTACACCCTGCTCTAAGCGTTCAAACAGTTTCTGCTTGGTTTGCAAACGTTTTTCCAGAATATTATGTTGCACCGCCTGCGCATTATCCGAGCAGTTCATGGTTGCCACCACCAGCATACAGCCTGCTGGTTTATTGGGCTGCGCCAAACGTTTGACGTTGTCATATAGATACAGCTCAAATGCAACTTTGGCAGTTTTGGCTTCTAAGAAAATAGGGACAATTGGACATGCTTCATGTGCCAGATAATAATCGATGCATTTATAAAACAGTCCGGCTTTATCACCAAAACTACTGTATAGACTCGGTGCAGTCAGTTCCAAAGCCTGAGTCAAATCACTGATCGACGTCGCTTCATAGCCATTCGCCCAGAACAGCAACATGGCTTTTTCAAGCGCCTGCTGCTCGTCAAAACACTTCGGACGACCACGCTTCTTTTTTAAGCTGTCATCACAGGGTGCTACTGTTGGCTCATGTGCATTTGTCATAACTGTCACAAATATTTCATAACGATCACTATTAAATTAATTGACGCACGCACTTTAATCAACTATTTTATTTTATATCGATCGTTATAAAAACGAATGTTTTTTCAATTTTATTGTTATCTCTATAACAATAAAGGGAATTATTATGGAAAACTCCACGCCCGCTGAGCTAACTGCACTTGAATCTAATCCATCTCAAGGTAACTGGTTTGCCTTGCTGTCTGTCACCTTTAGTGCTTTTGCCTTAGTCACTGGCGAATTCCTTGCCATTGGTGTACTCAATGACATCGCACGTGACTTTCAAATCTCAGTCGGAACAGCAGGTCTCACCGTTTCTTTAACTGCAATCGTGGGCATGTTTGCTGCGGTCCTGATTCCGATCTCAGCCAAAACGATGGATCGGCGTTCGCTCTTATTAATGCTCACCCTGTTGATGATCATTGCCAATTTGCTCACTGCATTTGCGCCTAATTTCATGATTTTATTGTTCGGACGAATCATTTTAGGCGTTGCAGTCGGAGGATTCTGGGCAACTGCTGTTGCATTAAGCGGACGACTGGCACCCCCTCATTTACCCATTGCCAAAGCGACTGCATGGGTGGCTTTCGGGGTGACCTTAGCCAGCGTGTTAGGTGTCCCAATGGGCACATGGCTTGCTCAATATAATGGCTGGCAAACCTCTTTCACGGCGATTTCGCTCATGGGTGTCTTGCTTTTGATCTTCCAGTACCTGTATCTGCCTCAATTAAAGCCCTCTTCATCTTTGCGCTGGAAAGAGCTGCCAATCTTGGTACAACATCCTGCCGCCCGCAAAGGTCTGATCATTTTTCTGTTTATGGGCTTCGCCCACTTTGCAGCTTATAGTTACTTTTCTGCCTTCTTTAAACATCAGGTCGATTTTTCGGATGGCCTGATCAGCCGTTTACTGCTGGTCTATGGAGTTGCAGGGATTTTTGGTAATGTTTTTGCAGGCTACCTCGGCCAGATCAATATCCGTTATACCTTTGCAGTGAGTGGTGTTGCTTTCTTGCTTGCATTTTTAGCTCTTCCACTAGTCGGGGCAAATGTCATGCTTGCTATTGTATTGACGGCTTTATGGGGCTTCGCCTACGGGATTATTCCAACTGCTGTGAATATCTGGATGTTTACGCATGCACCTGAAGCGGTTGAAAAAGGTATGCCAATGGTGACATTGACCTTTTTAATCCTGATTGCGCTGGGCAGCATGTTCGGTGGCATTATCGTTGACCATTTTGATGGTTCAATCTTATTCTTCGCGATGCTTCCGCTGGTGCTTTGCTCTCTTATCCTGATCTTTACACTGGCACGCGGCTTAAATAATCCTAAAGTCACTTATAAAAATTAGTCTTTAGCCTACAGATCAAACAGGAGATTAAACGACTTCTGTTTGATTTGAGAGAAAAATCCAGAAATTTGCTTTTCCTCTTATACAGTTCGCCCACTCCCATGATTCAGGGCGACTGTATTTTTCTTGAACAATCGCCTGCGTACCCATGATGACAGCTCATGCATAATTCTTATAAATGCCACATATATTTTTATAATGACCATTATAAAATCAATTGACGTCTCTCTTTTTATTCTTTATTTTATTTCATAGTGATCGTTATAAAATAAAACTTTAGCTTTTGTCCTTGTGCTGACACCTCAGGAAAATCCCATGCAACAATCTACATCTTCAGACGTACGACCCACGCAAACCACACAAGGAAGTTGGTATGCCATTTTAGCGGTTGCCATCGCAGCCTTTGCACTGGTCACCAGTGAATTTTTACCTGTCGGCGTGCTCAACAGTGTCGCAGCCGACCTGAATATCTCAGTGGGCACAGCAGGCTTGATCATTACCCTGCCAGGGATGATGGCTGCAATTGCAGCGCCACTCTTGCCCGTTTCCGTGAAACAGCTTGATCGACGCTATGTATTGATCTTGCTGACCGCAATTATGGTGATTGCCAATACCATTACCGCCTTTGCAGAAAGCTTTAATGTTCTGTTATTGAGCCGTTTGGTATTAGGCATTTCGATTGGTGGTTTCTGGGCAACTGCAATTGCCTTGAGTGGCAAACTGGCACCGCCTCATTTACCCATCGCCAAAGCAACCGCCATCGTCATGGCAGGTGTGACCTTTGCCACGGTACTCGGTGTTCCGATCGGAACCTGGCTTAGCGAGTTTTACGGATGGCGCAGTGCATTTGGTATTACCGCTGGCATTGGCTTGATTGTCTTGGTGGTACAACTGATTTTCTTGCCTGAACTGAAACCTGATTCAGCCATTCATATTCGCGATTTACCGGCGTTATTACGTACCCCCAAAGCACGTAGCGGTATGTTAATCGTTCTACTCATCGGTCTCGCCCATTTCTGTGCATATAGCTATCTGGCACCATTCTTTAAAAATATTGCAGGATTCAATGGCACCACCATCAGTTCCCTGTTATTGCTCTATGGGATTGCAGGTATTTTCGGCAATGCATTTGCAGGCTATAGTGGTAATCTGAATGTACGCTATACCCTCGCCTTTGTCGGGATCTGTTTTGCGATTGTGTTCTTTGGTTTCCCGATCTTTGCGATTCATGAGTTTGGCGCGATTGTATTAACCGCACTCTGGGGTTTTGCCTTCGGTGCATTTCCAACCTCGGCCAATATCTGGATGTTTGTCCATGCACCGCATGCGGTAGAAAAAGGCATGCCTTTGTTCGTCGGCATGTTTCAGGTCATGATTGCAACTGGTTCATTACTTGGCGGTTATGTGGTTGATCATTTCAATGAAAACATCCTGATTTATGGCGTCATCAGCTTTGTGGCTTTGGCATTGATTAGTATCTTCACTTTAGCCAAAGGCTTGAATAATCCTAAAATGACGTGCGAAAACTAAAAGTGAGCCTCCCTGAATGAAGCATAATCTTGCTGAACAATTTCCCTTGCTACGCGATATAGAAGTTCATGAATTTCTATATCAAAAGGATGATATTGTCAGCCCGCATTCTTCGCTCTGGGGGGATTTTAATTTCAGTTTGAACGGAACTTTAGAGTTTGATATTGAAGGGCAATATTACCTCTCGCCTCCCAGCTATGGACTGTGGCTGCCGCCTCGCACTGAGCATCAATCACTTCCTGTTGAGCATGAAATCCACTATATCTGTATTCGATTACATCCACGGCTCGGCGCATTTTTGGGCGAAGTTTGCCGTTGTTTTAGTATTGAACCTTTTTTCCGCGCGCTGGTCATTCATATTCTGGAACAGCAAAAACAGGCGGCAGCACCTGAGTATCTCGAACACCTGTTTCAAGTTTTATATGATCAGCTGAAACAGGCACCCGCTTATTCGCATTATCTCCCGCAAAGCACGCATCCCGTTCTTTCTCCAATTCTGGAACAGCTTGCAGACCCAGATTTATTTCATCTCAGCCTACAGAAAGTCTTACAAAACTTTGCGGTCAGTGAGCGTCATGTGTTGCGTCTCAGCCAGCAAGAGCTGCAATTGTCTCTATCTGAATGGCGTAATCGGGCCAAAATCATTTTTGCCATCAATCAGATTCGGCAAGGCATGACCATAAAGCAACTGGCATTTACGCTCGGTTATCATCATAGCTCCAGCTTTATTGAATTCTTTAAACGCTATACTGGACAAACGCCGATCCAGCTTAAAAATGCGGCAAGCTAAACAAATCCTTGGTTTTACTTATTATTTGTATGTATTGCAAACAAGAGGATTGCACTCAGCCTCAATAGCAGTTAAAACAAACAGGTCTTGTCACAACAACAAATTAGGACGTATCCCATGAGCCAGTCGGTTTATCATATCCCTGTTAAGGACATCAAAGGTCAGGATGTCGATCTTGATCAATATCAAGGCAAAGTGCTTTTGATCGTAAACGTTGCCTCTAAATGTGGCTTAACCCCACAATACGAAGGCTTAGAAAAACTGTATCAAGCCAAAAAAGATCAAGGTCTGGAAATCCTCGGCTTCCCTGCTAACAATTTTCTGGAACAGGAACCGGGCAGCAACGATGAAATTCAACAATTCTGTTCACTGAATTATGACGTACATTTCCCGCTATTCGCCAAGATCTCGGTTGCGGGGGATGATAAACATGCTTTATATGAGACATTGACTCAGGCAATTCCTGAGCGTACAGGTGAAGGCCCGTGGTGGAAAGATCTGGTTGATTACGGCTTAACACCAAACAACCCACCTGAAGTATTATGGAATTTTGAAAAATTCCTCATCAATAAGAACGGTGAAGTGGTTGCCCGTTTTGCACCTGATATTACAGCAGATGATGAGCGCATTGTCAGCGCGATTGAAGCCGAGTTAGCAAAATAAGCATGAGAAATGTAGAGAAAAGAATAGCTTATCTATTCTTTTCTTTTAAGCTACTAGACAGTTCCTTCTACCATTTTCCTACATCAAACTGTTGCTGAATTGCAAAAATCACTTTTTTCTCCACATTTTCTCATTATAGTGACGCTCTTCTCATAATCTGGTGCAGTTCAGCCATGATGGAACATTTCTCTATCAAAGCCATTCTCTCAGTAACCACCTTGGTTAGTCTCTTAACGCTGGCAGGTTGCGATCAGGTTCCTCATGACAATGAGCAAGCTGAGCAAAACACTGAGATTGAACAATCAATAACAACCTCTGAAGATACAGAACGTGAAGCAAGCATTGCTCAGGACACTCAAAATCTGAGCAAAGGCAATATGCTGAATATCGCCCGCGATATTGCCAAGTTGCAAATTGAAACTGATGACTATGTAATGCTACTCAAGCAATCACAAAGCAATCTTGAACAAGCGATTCAAGATAAAAATGTCCAGAAATTACAGCATACAACAGGCGATTTAAACCAAGAGCTACATGGCTTGCATGATGCTTTATTATCGTTAAATTTAAGAAGCAATGAAGTGGATCAGATCCGCCAAAACTTATTAACCGCAAATCAAAAACTGTTAAATATGCCGTTATTGCATGGACAAACTGATCTTTCAAAAATTGATTTTGCCAAGATTGAAAAACAGTTCAACTCCATTCAAATGGATATGGTGAAACTGGCAACCTTGGTACTCGGCAATAAAGATGATTCAAACGCTTAAAGTCCGTTTATTTTAATTTTCGATTCCCCATAAATAAAGCCACCTGACGGTGGCTTTATTTTTTACTTTTTATCGAGTGTAATCGTTGGTTTACTACATTTACCAGATTGTGCAAGTTTATATTCACTCACCGCTTTTTTCCCAGTTTCATCATCAACCTGTTTCACATTTGCACCACCAACAAATGCACCCATTTTGATCGATTGTTGAACAAAGTAATTTTTACCTGGTTCTGTTTTAAGTACCAAATGGTTAGGTGAAAATTCTGATTCAGTCGAGATTGTATGCTCTTGATTTCCTAAAACTTCCTTTAAGAAAAATGTGCCACGAGCAGTTTCACCTAAACACTCCCCATCTACCCATACATCTTTCTTGAGTGCCGCACCCACAACACTATTTGAACGATAAACATAAATTGCAGCATTACCCTCAGAAGGAGCTGCAAGTTTCTTGGCTTGTTCGTTCAGTTGATTATTCGCTGGTGGTACCGATGCACACCCCACAAAAGCCATAGCGATGAATAATGGAAGACTTTTTATCATTTTCATGATGATTTTTACTCTTTGGTTTAATAATTCTAAATATGCTTGGTAATTTATAGAAAATTTATAATTATTCAAGACATCAAAATAAAAAAAGCCACCTGACGGTGGCTTTTTTCAATCTCGAACCTGCAATAATTAAAGTGCGCGGTTTTTGATTTTACGAATCGTTTCAAGCTGAGCTGCAGTTTCTGCAAGCGAAGCAAGTGCAGCAGCAGAATCCAAATCACTCTTTTGGTTAGCTAACAATTGTTCAGCTTGTTTACGAGCTTCCATAATTGCAGCTTCATCCAAGTTGTCAGCGCGAATTGCAGTATCTGCAAGCACGGTCACAACGTGAGGTTGAACTTCTAACACACCGCCTGATACATAAACGATTTCTTCTGTACCATTTTCCAACTGAACACGAATCGGGCCCGGTTGGAGCAAAGTTACGAGTGGCGCATGTCCTGGTAAAATACCAAGCTCACCGCCCGCACCTTTTGCGATTAACATCGTAACTTGTCCAGAGTAAATCGACTCTTTAACACTTACAACATCACATTGCATAGTCGCCATGAGAATCTCCTTAAATTAGAGTTGCTAATTAAAGTTTCTCGGCTTTAGCAATCACTTCGTCAATACCACCAACCATATAGAACGCTTGTTCTGGGATGTGATCGTATTCACCAGCTAATAGACCTTTAAAGCCACGAATCGTTTCTTTAAGTGGTACTAATTTACCAGGTGCACCAGTAAAGACTTCAGCTACGTGGAACGGTTGAGAGAAGAAACGTTGGATTTTACGCGCACGGTAAACAACCAATTTATCTTCTTCTGCTAACTCGTCCATACCCAAGATTGCGATGATGTCTTTAAGCTCTTTATAACGTTGCAATACGTTCTGTACAGAACGTGCAATTTCATAATGCTCAGCACCAACCACTAATGGGTCTAACTGACGTGAAGTTGAGTCAAGTGGATCGATCGCTGGGTAAATACCAGAAGATGCGATGTCACGGCTCAATACAACTGTAGCATCCAAGTGAGCAAACGTTGTTGCAGGCGATGGATCTGTTAAGTCATCGGCAGGTACGTATACTGCTTGGATCGATGTGATCGAACCAGATTTAGTAGACGTAATACGCTCTTGAAGAACACCCATTTCTTCTGCAAGTGTCGGTTGGTAACCTACTGCAGATGGCATACGACCTAACAATGCTGATACTTCAGTACCCGCAAGTGTATAACGGTAGATGTTGTCGACGAATAATAATACGTCACGACCTTTACCATTTTCGTCTTTTTGATCACGGAAGTATTCAGCCATAGTCAAACCAGTTAACGCTACGCGTAAACGGTTACCTGGTGGCTCGTTCATCTGACCGTAGACCATTGCTACTTTATCAAGAACGTTAGAATCTTTCATTTCGTGATAGAAGTCGTTACCTTCACGAGTACGCTCACCAACACCAGCAAACACAGATAAACCTGAGTGAGCTTTCGCGATGTTGTTGATCAACTCCATCATGTTCACGGTTTTACCAACACCAGCACCACCGAACAGACCAACTTTACCACCTTTCGCGAACGGGCAAAGTAAGTCGATGACTTTAATACCAGTTTCTAAAAGGTCAGTCGAAGCTGCTTGTTCAGCATAAGAAGGCGCTTGACGGTGAATCGGCAAACGCTCTTCAGTCGCTACAGGACCTGCTTCATCGATAGGGCGACCCAATACGTCCATGATACGACCAAGTGTCGCTGGACCTACTGGAACAGAAATCGGTGCATTTGTGCTAGTTACATTAAGGCCACGTTTAAGACCTTCTGTAGAACCCATTGCGATGGTACGAACAACACCATCGCCAAGCTGTTGCTGAACTTCTAAAGTAGTTTCAGTACCGTCAACTTGGAGAGCGTCATAGATCTTAGGAACGCTATTGCGCTCAAACTCGACGTCGATAACCGCGCCGATGATCTGAATGATACGACCGCTACTCATTGCTGTCTCCTCAATTCAAACTTAATAATGTTAAACGGCAGCGGCACCGCCAACGATCTCGGAAATTTCCTGAGTAATCGCGGCTTGACGCAGCTTGTTGTAAATGAGTTGTAGGTCTTTAATCAGTTGTCCTGCGTTGTCTGTCGCTGCTTTCATCGCGACCATACGAGCTGACTGCTCACATGCAACGTTTTCAATCACACCTTGATAAACCATAGACTCGATATAGCGAACCAACAAACCATTTAACAATTCTTCTGCTTCTGGTTCGTAGATATAGTCCCAACCATAAGTACGGTTGAGGTCATCGCCTTCTTCTGCCGGTGCTAAAGGAACAAGTTGTTCTACTTTAGGCTGCTGAGTCATTGCATTGATGAAGCCATTTGAAACGAGATAGATACGATCTAGTTCGCCTTTATCAAATGCATCAAGCATTACTTGTACTGAGCCTGTTAACTGTTCCAAACTCGGCGCATCGCCAAGTTGGGTCGTTGCACCAAGCACTTTACCGCCGTAATTCTTAAAAAACGAAACCGCTTTTTGACCAATCAAAGCAAATTCAACTTCAATTGACTGCTGTTGTTGTGCTTTGACATGCTGCACAACTTTCTTGAACAAGTTAATGTTCAAGCCACCCGCCAAGCCACGATCTGAAGATACAACGATATAGCCAACGCGCTTAACTGGGCGTTCAACCATATAACGATGTTTGTATTCAGGGTTTGCTTGTACCAAGTGAGCAATTACACGGCGCATATTATCGGCATACGGACGGCCCTGAGCCATGCGCTCTTGCGCACGACGCATTTTCGAAGCAGCTACCATTTGCATCGCGCGAGTAATCTTTTGCGTGCTCTTGATACTAGCTACTTTGGCGCGAATTTCTTTTAAATTTGCCATACGCTTAACCTAGTATTCGAAAGCTCTTTCGAGCTTCCGAAGGTTGATCCGTGAACCAAACTTAACTAAAGATAAACTTAGTAAGTTTGAGTCGCTTTGAAGCTCTCAATACCTGATTTGATTGCTGCTTCGATGTCTTTGTTGTAATCACCAGTTTCATCGATCTGTTGCATTAACGCAGCATATTCAGAACGGAAGTAAGAGATTAACGCAGCATCAAAGTCTACGATTTTCTTCACTTCTACGTCAGCCATATAGCCTTCGTTAGATGCATAAACAGATACAGCCTGGTCAGCGATTGAGTAAGGAGCATATTGTTTTTGCTTCATTAACTCAGTTACACGTTGACCATGCTCAAGTTGCTTACGCGTTGCTTCGTCAAGGTCAGAAGCAAACTGAGCAAACGCAGCCAATTCACGGTATTGCGCTAGAGCGGTACGGATACCACCAGACAATTTTTTGATGATCTTAGTTTGCGCAGAACCACCAACACGAGATACAGAGATACCCGCGTTCACAGCAGGACGAATACCTGCGTTGAATAATGATGTTTCTAAGAAGATCTGACCGTCAGTAATCGAAATTACGTTCGTTGGTACGAATGCAGATACGTCACCAGCTTGAGTTTCAATGATCGGTAATGCAGTTAAAGAACCAGTTTGACCAGTTACTGCACCGTTCGTGAATTTCTCAACATAATCAGCTGAAACGCGCGAAGCACGTTCAAGAAGACGCGAGTGAAGATAGAATACGTCACCTGGATACGCTTCACGACCTGGTGGACGACGTAAAAGTAATGAAATTTGACGGTAAGCAACAGCTTGCTTAGACAAATCATCATAAATGATTAACGCGTCTTCACCACGATCACGGAAGTATTCACCCATTGTACAGCCAGAGTACGGAGCTAAATACTGCATTGCTGCAGGATCAGCGGCCGCAGCTGCGACAACAGTTGTATACGCCATAGCGCCAGTTTCTTCTAGCTTGCGTACAACGTTTGCAATTGTTGATTGTTTTTGACCAATCGCAACGTATACACATTTAATGCCAGAATTTTTCTGAGCGATGATCGCATCGATCGCCATTGCTGTTTTACCAGTTTGACGGTCACCAATAATCAACTCACGCTGACCACGACCCACAGGGATCATAGTATCAACTGATTTATAACCAGTTTGAACAGGTTCGTCGACAGACTGACGCCAAATTACACCTGGTGCTACTTTTTCAACAGCATCAGTAAGTTTTGCATCAATAGGGCCTTTACCATCAATCGGGTTACCCAAAGCGTCTACGACACGGCCAAGAAGTTCAGGACCAACCGGAACTTCTAATACACGACCTGTACAACGAGCTTTTTGACCTTCTTGAAGGCTTAGGTAGTTACCTAAAACAACGGCACCCACTGAATCCTGTTCTAGGTTCAGTGCCATACCAAATAAGCCGCCGTCGAATTCGATCATTTCACCGTACATTGCATCCGCAAGACCGTGAATACGCACGATACCGTCAGATACCATGACGATGGTACCTTCATTCTTAGCGGTCGCGCTGGTGTCCAGATCGCCGATACGCTGTTTAATGAGCGCACTGATCTCGGATGGATTCAGTTGTTGCATTGCGCTATTCCTCAATCTTTTTTAAGTTCAGTCTTTTTGCTGTTAGGCAAGAAGACGAGTCCGCATTTTTTCAAGCTTGTTAAGCGCAGAGTCATCTATCACTTGGTCGCCTGCACGAATCACAACACCTGCGATTAACGCTGGATTAACGTTGACAGTAACCTGAACGGTTCTGTTAAAACGTTTTTCAAGCGCATGAGCCAAAATGTGCTCTTGTGTCGCATCCATTGGAAAAGCAGATTCAATCTCTACTTCCAACGTGTTGTTGTTCTGCGATTTAAGTAATTCGTATTCTGCAGCGATTTCAGGCAATAAAACCAAACGATCGTTATCCGCAAGCAATGTCAAAAAGTTAGACACTGATTGTGATTGATCTTCACCTAAAACCTTTGCAAAAAGACCTACTTGTTCCGCAGGAGTCAGCTCAGGGCGATTTAAATAAGCGGAAAATGCTTCGTCTTGCACCGCAGCACCGAGCAGTTGTAACGCATTTGACCAAGCGTCAGTTGCATTCTGCTCAGATGCATAAGCAAATGCTGCTTTGGCGTACGGGCGTGCTAACGTCAAGAGTTCAGCCATATTCGCCTCGCTTAAAGTTTAGCAGCCAGCTGATTCAGCATGGCATTATGAGCTTCTGCGTCAACTTGTTGGTTCAGAATTTTTTCTGCGCCAGCAACTGCCAAAGCAGCAACTTGTTGACGTAATTCTTCGCGAGCAGAATTGATGTCTTGATCAACAGTTTCTTTCGCCTGTTGACGAATACGCTCACCTTCAGCAGATGCCTGGGTACGCGCTTCTTCGACCAATTGTGCTGCACGACGGTTCGCTTGTTCGATCAATTGAGCCGCTTGTGCTTTTGCTGCGTCTAATTCTGCCTTAACTTGTGCTTGCGCATCAGCAAGGTCAGCTTTTGCTTTTTCAGCAGCATTTAAGCCATCAGCGATTTTACGCTGACGCTCACTAATCGCATTGATTAGTGGTGGCCAAACAAACTTCATGCAGAATGCGACAAAAAACGCAAATGCAATCGCTTGGCCAATCAATGTGAGGTTGATATTCATTTCGCTATTCCTCAATATGTGGATTTAGGAATTAAGCTATTAACCTACAAATGGATTAGCGAAGATGAAGAACAAGCCAATACCAACACCGATCATAGGCACAGCATCAAGAAGACCCGCAATTAAGAACATACGAGTTTGAAGTTGTGGAGCCAATTCTGGTTGACGAGCAACAGCTTCTAAGAAGCGACCACCTAAAAGACCGAAACCAATCGCAGTACCTAAAGCACCGAAAGCGATCAAGATAGCAGATGCAATTGCAACTAGACCTAAAGTGAGTTCCATGAAAAATTCCTCAGAGGTTAGGTTATTACCAAATTAAACTAAAATTTAAGCCCAACCATCAGGTGACAGTTAGGCAATACCATTAATGCTTTTCGCTTGCCATGCTCAAGTAAACGATGGTCAGCATCATAAAGATAAATGCTTGCAGCGTGATTACGAGAATGTGGAAGATAGCCCAAGGCACAGATAAAGCCCACTGGATCCAGAACGGCAATAATGCGATCAAGATGAAGATCAACTCACCCGCATACATGTTACCGAACAGTCGTAGAGCCAACGAAACTGGACGAGCAAGGAAAGTTACTAATTCCAAAACTAAGTTCACTGGAATCAATAACGCTTTTGCAAATTTGTTACTTGGGTTGAATGGGTTAAGTGCCAATTCACCGACGAAACCGCCGATCCCTTTCTCACGAATACTGTAGAACAAGATCAAGGCAAATACTGACAAAGACATACCTAAAGTAATGTTAGGGTCAGTAGATGGAACAATCTTGAAATACACGTGGTGAGGGTCCATACCAAACACACTTGCACCAATTTGTTGAGCTAGATACGGAACCCAGTCAACAGGGATTAAGTCCATTAAGTTCATGAGGAAAATCCACACGAAAATGGTTAATGCCAATGGCGCAATTAAGCGTGATTTGCCGTGGAAAGTATCACGAACACTTGAGTCAACAAACTCGATAATCATTTCGATTGCTGACTGGAATTTCGTTGGAACACCTGCGTTAGCAGCTTTCGCAACGATCCAGAACATCAAACAGAAAATCACACCAAGTCCGATAGACCAACCCATTGAATCCAAGTGAATTGCAGTGAACCCCATCGATTGAGCTTCTTCAGCAGTCTCAGCCAATTTCCATGTACCGTCAGGCATTTTGCCATAGGTCATATTGGTCAAGTGATGCTTGATATACTCGGTCGAAGTCAGGGCATGTTCTTCAGCAGCCATAAATCACACCTGGTCAATGTCAATCATTAAAAAGAAGAGAAACGAATCGTGCGGATGGCAATGATTCCGCTTCTACTTCCAAAAATCTTAAAATGTGTCTTAAACTCGTTTTTGTAGACGTGCCACCCAAAATGGCGCGACCCACGACATCGCTTGTACGAGAATAAATCCACAAAACAATGCAACCGGTGACAGCGGTTTAACATTGCTCAAAATTAATATAAAACCCACGATCACAATCGCAAACTTACCGAGCATCCCTCGGTACATATTCAGCATGACTTGTTTTGATGCTCTTGCGCCTGCCGTTCTAAACGACTGCCAAGCAAAATAACAATGTGCCAACCAACATACCAAAGCCCCAAGCGCAGCACTCAAAGCAGCAGTTGTGTCTTTCATTGCCCATGCCAGTAAAGCGGCAACGGGAATCATACATGCTTGTAAGAAGACCAAAGCTTTTGCTAATCGTCGGTCAATCATGCGACTAGTTTGGCTCATTTTTTACCCACTTACAGCAGAACTGCTTGACAAGTTTTAATCATGATCGTTTCGAATCGCAGGCATTATAGAGTTACACCCCTGAACATGCAATCTTTTCTCGACTTAAGTCTGGTTTTTTCGTTACCATATTTTTTGACGCTAGAGTCAATTGATTTTTATTTTTTTCATCAATTTTGTGCACTTATTACGCATTTATCGGTTTTTGAAGCCAATTTTTTCCACGCTGTTACAAAATCGTCTTCACCACGCATGCTTTCATCGACGGGTTGGAAAACTACTGGGTTCATTTTTTGGTACTGACTCGAACTTGCTGTCGTTTCGGCCAATAAGCACATTTTATTCTGCGGACGATTGTCTCTTAAGTACTTAATTTGCGCTGCTGTCGGTGCAATATGTGGATCATCAGTCAAAGCGCCCGCAAATTTTAGATTTAATGCTCTTTCCAGATATTGATAGGCATCGTGATAAGACCAATAGTTTTTCGCCTTGCTTGAGCTTTCATATTGTTGCGATGCCTGCAACATTTGTTGTGAGAATGCTTTGGCATTGGCAAGATATTTGGCTTTATTTTCTGGATGTTGTTGTGAACGTAAAGTTGCGATAAAGAACGCAATACGTACGGCATTATTCGGTTCTAACCAGACATGGCTATCCACTGTGTTCGCCAAAGATGCACCACGCAGGTTACGCTGTGGCAAGACGGTTAAAATACCTGAATCTAATAGCGCAATCGCTTTACGGTTCTGACTCAACATCTTTTCGAGGGGCGCTTCATGCGATTTGCCCAACCAGATAACGAGAGAGGCATCCTGAATCGCTTTACGGTGTGCAGGTGTTAGTTGTACATCATGACCACTTTGGTCTTTCAACAAAAGAACAGGTTCTTCCACCCCTTCCGTGACTTCTTTCGCAATCAGGTAAATTGGATGTGTTGAAACCACCAAGCTTTGTGTCCAGCCCCATGTGCTTAACATTGAAAACAAGACGAGAACAATTAGGCGGGACATCACAATATTACTCAATTTGGCGAAGCATGTTATAATATAACAAAAGTTGCAAAATACCTATGTCTATTTTCAGATTTGCCGCACTATCCGTCGTGCGCTTCACTTATATAGATAGTTATCATAAATTGCATGTTATGATAGCAGGGCTATTGAGACATCAGCGAGCCATTCTGTGCCAGTGAAGAATCAATAGACTCTACAAAAACAATGAGGTCAATCTATGAGTTCTTGTTCACATGAACATGACAATGCTTTACATGGTGTTCACGGTCATCACGATATTAAAGCGCGACTTGCTGAAGCAGAAATTTTATGTACTGCGACTGGCGCACGCCTAACACCTTTACGTAAAGAAGTCCTTGAACTCATTTTGAATGCCTCTGCACCAATGGGTGCTTATGACTTGCTGGCTAAAATAAAAGGTCAGGCAGATCGACCTGCTGCGCCACCCACGGTGTACCGCACTTTAGATTTCTTGTTAGAAAAAGGTCTGATTCACCGCTTAACATCTATTAATGCCTATATTCCATGTTGCCACCCACGCGAAGGACATCAGGCTGCATTTTTGATTTGCACTGAATGTCATTCTGTAAAAGAAGCCTCCGCTCAGGGACTGATCCAACAACTTGATCAACTTGCTGCCTCAGACCAGTTTTCTGCTCAACATAGCATTATTGAAATTTCTGGAAAATGTCATCAGTGCAGCACACTTCAATAAGCACTCCACTTATTCAACTGGAGGGTATCTCGGTTCGACTTGATGAACGGGATATTTTGAGAAATGTCGATTTTTCGCTACAAGCAAAAGAGATTGTGACGCTGATCGGTCCCAATGGTGCAGGTAAATCAACTTTAATTAAAGTCCTGCTCGGGATCATGTCACCGACTAAAGGCAAAATACATTTCTCAAAAAAATTAAAGCTGGCTTACGTACCACAGAAGTTTAATCCTTCTGCTAGTCTACCCTTGCGTGTACAGGACTTACTGGATCTGGAAGTTTGCGAAGCATCGCTTCGTGCAGAAATCATTCGCGATACGGGCATCCAGAAGTTACAGTCATCTAAAGTACAGCAACTATCTGGTGGCGAACGGCAACGGGTTTTACTTGCGAGAGCCTTATTACGTCAACCAGATATTCTGGTGCTGGATGAACCCATGCAAGGTCTGGACATCCAGTCCGAAGCAGAACTATACGAATATGTACGTAGCCTGCCAGAACGTTATGGCTGTGCCGTCTTGATGGTCTCGCATGATTTGCAATGGGTCATGCAAGGAACTCATCGTGTCGTCTGTCTGAACAAACACATTTGCTGTAGCGGTTTACCTGAAAGTATTCAGCAACACCCCGAGTATCAGGCCATTTTTGGTACGCAACGGATGTTCTATCAGCATCATCACAACCACTGCGGTCACAGCGATCATGCCGAGCCTTGCACACATGATCCACGCCCACATATTCACCCTGAGCCGAAGGTCTAAGCCATGATGGAATGGTTACAACTCCTCTTACCTGCTTGGATCATGGGTTCACTGCTGGTTTTCCTGACCGCACCACTCGGTTGCCTAATGCTTTGGCGCAGAATGTCTTTCTTTGCCGATACCATGGCACATGGCACCCTGCTCGGCGTCGCAATTGCTGGAATTCTCAATTTACCGTTCTGGTTAGGTGTCGCCTGTCTGGCATTATTATTGGTGGCGATTCTCTGGGTATTACACGACTCGCGCTTGCCGAATGATGCATTGCTGGCTTTAAGCTCTGCCACCCTGCTCTGTTCTGGCCTACTGTTGATTCAACAGGTACCAAGCTTGCGTCCAGAGTTGCTTAGCTATTTGTTTGGTGATCTGCTCAGCATTGAATGGACTGATTTACCTATGTTTGCGGTCGTCATTGCGGCAGCATTGATCGTACTCTATCGTTCATGGTCAGCGCAGATTCAAATTGCCATTGATCCAGATATTGCCATGAGTGAAGGCGTCAGCGCCAACTGGCAACGTTTAATCTTTATGTTGCTACTGGCATTATTTACGGTACTGGCATTACGTGCGGTGGGTTCATTATTGATGGGTGCTTTGCTGGTGATTCCAGCGCTGAGCGCTCGCCTACTGGCCCATTCTCCAAAACAAATGGTGATCTGGGCCTTTGTACTGGCTCAATTCGGTGTGACGGTCGGTCTCTGGTCGAGTGCGGCGCTCAATATTTCGACGGGCTTAAGCATTGTTTTATGTATGGCACTCTGCTTTGCCACTATTTTCCTGGTACAAAAATTAAAAAGCCAAGCTCAATCTGCCTAATCAGCCATTAGCTTGACTGTTGAATCGCACTTAATAACAGTGCCGCGCCACTAAACATCACAGCAAAACCACGATTTAAATACTTTTGCTGTGAGGGTGAGCGCAACAGCCTGAGTACTTTCGATGCCAGTCCTGTATATCCCGCCATCACAATCAGATCGATGCTCACCATCGTGATCGCCATAATCAGGTATTGCAGCCACTGTGGTCGGTTCAGATCTAGGAACTGAGGCAAAACAGCGAGCAAAAAGACAATTGCTTTCGGATTACTCATATTCACCACAAAGCCTTTCAAGATTAAGGCGAAAGCCGATTGATATTGTTCCTGCTGAATCTCAATCGTTTGAATGGGTGCTGTCCACTGCTTATAGGCCAGATAGATCAGATAAGCGACACCAAACCATTTCACCGCCTGAAAAGCCCACGGTGTTGTCGCAAACAGTACCCCTACCCCTGCGGCCACGATCAAGAATTGAATCATCAATGCGATCTGTAAGCCAATCACATTCCAGTAGCCATGCCGAAAACCATAATTGAGACCACTCGACATAGATGCAATTGCGCCTGCGCCCGGCGAGATGCTAATCACCCAACACGCCAACATAAAAGCAAACCAAACCTGCAAAGACATAACCACAGCATCAAAAACGAAAAGGTGAATTATACTGTTTTATTGGCAAGTTACGATGCTTTTTTAGGCAACAAAATTGCATAAATAAGCTACTCAGCTCTCCTAACATCAGGCACAATAATTCTTTTTTTATCCCTTAAACACTAAGGAGATTTTAATGACTGCGCAATCTGTCATTCTTCCATTACCTTCTGATCATGCACGCTTTATTGTGTTACGTTTAAAAGACCTAAGCATTGCCGAATTAAAACAACAGATTGAAGCTCTACTTTCAACGCGCGATCGTTTAATCACTCAACATCCCAATGACCAGATCAAAACAGCAATCGCCTTCGGTCCTGAACTTTGGGCAAAACTTTATGCACAAACACCTGAAGGGTTTAAGCAACTTGACCCTCAAAGTGGCGCATTTAACATGCCAGTGGTGCCAGCTGATGTCTTTATCCATATTGCCAGTGCGCGTGCAGATATCTGCTTTGCCATGAGTCAGGCCTTCTTTACTGGCATTCAGGATAAAGTTGAAGTACTGGATGAGCGTGCCTGCTTCCGTTTCTTCGACGGTCGCGACATGACAGGCTTTATTGATGGAACAGAGAACCCACAATTCCCTGATGATCGTGCTGAGGCAGCCTTACTTCCTGAAGAAACAGGTGCTTTTGCAGATGGCAGTTTTATCTTTGCTCAGCGCTATACGCATGACCTAGTCAAATGGCGCCAGCTCAAAGTGGATGCGCAAGAACATGTATTTGGTCGTACCAAACTTGAATCGATTGAACTCGATGATGATGTAAAACCAGAAAACTCACATGTCGCGCGTACAGTCGTTGAAGATGATGAAGGCGAAGAAATGGAAATCTTGCGCCACAGCCTACCTTATGGAGATGGTAAAGGCGAACAAGGACTTTTCTTTGTGGCTTATACCAACAATTTAAGCATCATTGATGAAATGCTTAAGCGCATGTTTGGAACAGCTGGAGATGGCATCCATGACCGCTTATTGCATTTTACCACTGCAATCGACGGCGCTTATTATTTTGCGCCAAGCGATGAATTGCTGGAACAGGTTTTAGAAGATTAAAAAATCGAAAGATGCTATGTTATTCAATGACATAGCATCCACTCTGCAACTACAAAAACAAGAACTGACAAAAGATTTACTGGAATATGTGAATTCCAGCTAAATCACTCTCCCCTTAAGCCTGCAAAGTTTGCTATATTTGACGTTTTTCCGCGACATTTATTTTCGGTAACTATGAATACGGCAATACAAGCAGCTCTTGATCATGCGGTACAAACCCTGCAACAGCAAGGTGTACTCCCTTCAGATTGGACCAACACGAGCCATTTAACCCGTACCAAAGACCGAAGTCACGGAGACTTTGCTTCAAATATTGCCATGATTGGTTCTAAAGCCGCAGGCATGAAACCACGTGATCTTGCTGAAAAAATTCTGGCAGCACTTCCAGAAGTCGCTGACATTACCAAAGCAGAAATTGCAGGTCCTGGTTTTATTAACTTCTTTTTAAATGCAGACCAACGTTATGCAGTGCTCGACCAGATTCAGGCACAAAAAAATGAATATGGTCGCAGCCAAGCCAATGCGACTAAAAAAATTCAGGTCGAATTCGTTTCTGCAAACCCAACTTCTAGCCTGCATGTCGGTCATGGCCGTGGTGCAGCGTATGGCATGACCGTTGCGAACTTACTCGAAGCAACAGGTGCAAAAGTTGATCGTGAATACTATGTCAACGATGCTGGCCGTCAGATGGATATCTTGGCGACTTCAACTTATTTACGTTATTTAGAATTGACTGGGCAAACACTGGTTTTCCCTAAAAATGCTTATCAAGGCGACTACGTTAAAGAAATCGCACAAGAAATTATTGATAAAGATGGCGATGCGCACGTTCGTGCTGTTGCTGACATCTATAAAGATGTACCAGAAGATGTGCAATATGCTGAAGAGCTTGATGCTGAAGGCAATAAAGTTGTGCTTTCAGGCGATAAAGAAAAGCACATTGATGGTTTGATTGCGAACTCGCAACAACACTTGGGCGCAGCTTATCGCGTGTTCCATCAGGCAGCTTTACATGCCATTCTGGATGATATTAAAGATGACCTTGCTGATTTTGGTGTAACCTTCGACAAATGGTTCAGCGAAGATTCATTAACTGACAAGATTGATGAAGCACTTGAAACGCTAGATCAACGTGGTTACCTCTACGAAAAAGATGGCAACATCTGGTTTAAATCAACTGAATTTGGTGATGAAAAAGACCGTGTTGTAAAACGTCGTAATGGTCAAACCACTTACTTCGCATCTGACATTGCTTACCATCTGAATAAGTTACAACGTGGCTATACTGACCTGATTGATATCTGGGGCTCAGACCACCACGGTTATATTTCACGTGTAAAAGCTGCCATTGATGCAATGGGTTATGACTCGAAGAAACTAACTGTACTTTTGGTTCAGTTCGTGAGCCTATGGCGTGGCGGTGAGATGGTGCAAATGTCATCTCGTTCAGGTCAGTTCGTGACTTTACGTGACTTGCGTAAGGAAGTGGGTAACGATGCTGCCCGTTTCTACTATGTGATGCGTAAGTCTGAACAGCACATCGACTTTGACCTTGATCTTGCAGTTTCTCAAAGCAAAGACAATGCGGTGTATTACATCCAATATGCGCATGCACGTATTTGCCGTATGTTAGAAAAAGCAGCGACAACGGGTCTTAATTTAGACCTAACAGCAGCACGCGAACATGCCAACCGTTTAGAACTCGATGCTGAAACCGAGATCTTGTCTAAACTTGCCGCTTATCCAGATATTCTGGTACGTGCAGCCAATGCCTATGAACCGCATCAGATTGGTAACTACCTCAAAGAGTTAGCTGCCCTGTTCCATGCTTGGTACAATGAACATAAAGTATTGGGCGATGATGTTGCACTGACACAAGCGCGTTTATTACTTTCAATCAACGTACAGCAAGTGTTACGCAATGGCTTAGAATTGCTCGGTGTATCCGCTCCTGAAGCCATGTAATAAAGTGAAGCGAAGCTTCAAACATGGCCAGGCTATACCTGAGGTGAACCTTAATCAGCAAAGCTTAAAGCCATGTAAACTTAAGCCATCATTGTTAAACAATATGGTAAACAAAGCATTATTTTTAAACATAATGCTTTGTTTTTAAGTAAATTCAAGTTACAAATAAACGAATAGGATCAAGAGGAATTTCCGGTGTTTGGAAAAACGCAACGTGGTGTATCTGAACGACCAAACAAGCCTAAAAAACCGCTCATTCCGAAGTGGTTAGGAATGCTTGTCGCTATTCTTGCGATCCTATGTGCAGCTGTCATGCTGATGCTTTGGCAGCCTTGGCAACCTGTCCCAACCAAAAATCAGGTTACTTCCGAGCATTACCAAGAAGAAAATACCAATAAAGACTACCGTTTCTATGATTTGCTCCCTCAGCAGCAAGTCACACCAATCCCTGAACAGGCGGTGCCAGAGACCAAGCAACAAAGTAATGTTGTGATTATTGAGTCACCAAAACCTGAAACCACCACAGCAGAAGATCCAGCGGGCCTCACCCCAAGTGAACCTGTTGCACCAGCACGCGCAACCTACATTTTACAAGTACGCAGCTATCCTGATCCTGATAGTGCCGATGCACGTCGTGCAGAAATCATCTTGAATGGCTTGTCTGCGGATGTGGTAAAAAGTGTTGAAAATGGTCAGACATGGTATCGCGTTTTCTCTGGCCCTTATGATAGCCAAGAGTCGGCGCTTGCAGCTCAACAAACATTACAACATAGTGGCATTGATTCAATCGTAATCAAACACTAACTGGATATCTAATAAAAAAGGGAGCGAGTTGCTCCCTTTTTTATTGTTCAGATTTAGGCACACTGCGAATGCAAGCTTTTCTGCTCTGCCTTTTGAAATGCGGAACGTTGCTGTACACGTTGTACGAAGGCCTGAATATTCGGATATTTGCCATGCAAACGGTTTTGAATCGCAATTAATGGAAATGCCATTTGAATATCTGCGAAGGAAAAATCTCCCGCAAAATAATCATGTTCTGATAAATATTGCTCAAGGTACAGAATATGTTCTTTCACCCGTGGACGAACAAAACCTGCTTTTACACCACCTGTAATTTTTTCGGCAATCGGACGAATCACCCAAGGTACATGTTTGCTGACACTATTCATCACCAAAGTCATGACCAATAAAGGCATTAAAGAGCCTTCTGCATAGTGCATCCAGTAAGCATATTGTCGCTGTTCTTTGGCTGATTGTGGTTTGAATTGCTGTTGTGAATCATATTCTTGCTGCAAATAATCCAAGATCACAGCAGACTCAACAATCACCTCTTCATCATCTACCAAAATCGGGGCTTTACCTAAAGGATGAATATTCTTGAGGCTCTCAGGTGCGCCATAACTCGGCAACCTTTGATAATACTCAACCTGATAATCAATCCCAAGTTCTTCTAATGCCCACAGGATGCGGAACGAACGTGAGCATTGTAGATAATGTAAGGTAATCATTTTTGTGCCTGCTTTTTTTGCTGTGCAATTGCGATTTTAGGTCCCTCTCACAATTGCACTTAGAATTATGTTTTGCCCCAGCACAATAGCACTTTAGTCTTAAAGAATCATGGTATGAATGTCTAAACTACGTAACAAAGTTTTAGTTACTGGTGTTTTGCTACAGACATTGAGAAGTTTTTCTTGCAAGTCTTGTGCAACAGTTTGCTTGAACACAACTCTACGTTCTATACGCTCCTGCTGCTCGCGATTGCTATGAAAATCAACCTCGACAGTAAATTCACCCAGATCGATTTCCTTATGCTGCGCATACATACGCAAGGTGATCATGGTACATGAGGCCAGACTCGCAGTCAGGAAATCATACGGCGCAGGACCTGTATCATGTCCTCCAAACTGCTCAGGCTTATCAGTGAGGAACTGATGTGTACCGCTACTCACCTCACCTTTCCAAGGTTCAGCTAAGGTCAGGACTTTGCTGCTGGCAATGATGCTCATTTTGAAGCCCTCATCTGGTCTGGTAATACCGGAGCTTCTAAGCGCTTGCCTTGATAATCCGGAATTTCACCAAAACGCGCATCATGATTAATCCAGTCTTCGCGTGCCTGCTGCAAGTCTTGCATGGTACGTCCCACAAAATTCCACCACAGCAAGATTGGGGACTCAAATGGTTCACCGCCAATTAACAGCAAACGATGACCTTGAGTTAACTCAACCTCAATTTCAGTCAATCCAGTTTCAAGCACCACCATGTTATCGGCTGTAAGTTCATGCCCATTTACACGCGCTGTACCTTCCAAAGCCATAAAGGCATATTCAAACTTTGGATTCAATGGAATACGGGTTTTGGTATCGGCTTGTGCCGTTAAATCAACACCGACCAACGGTGTATGCACTTGAACAGGTGATGTTGTTTCCAAGAAATCGCCGACCAATACCGTAAATTCAACCTGATCTTTGCTGACCACAGGTAATTCTGGATAATGCTCAAACTTAGGGTCAATATTGAGCTTATCATCTGGCAAGGCAATCCAGAGCTGTGCCGCATGCATTTTAGTTTCACTATCAGGTGCCACTTCAGTATGCGAAATACCTCGACCCGCAGTCATCAAGTTGACTTGTTTTGGACGGATCAACTGTTTTGAACCCAGACTATCAGTATGCATCATGGTGCCTTCAATCATCCAGGTAAAGGTCTGTAAACCAATATGTGGATGTGGCCCAACATCAAGCCCATCGCCAGCAGGAAAGCTGACAGGCCCTGCATGATCAAGGAAACACCATGCGCCAACTAGGCGCTTATGACGGCTGGGTAACGCACGTTTGATGACAGTTCCTTTGCCAATTTCCGCTGAGCGAATGGTAAATTCCTGAATAAATTGATTGATATACGTTTCGCAGTCTTTTGAGTCAGAAATATCGTAGTCATTATTATTGCTCATGATTTTGCTCTCTTTTACCTATGCTATTGCAATGAGTTGTTTTATTGATCTTAACAACACCCACCTCATTCAATATAGTCTTTTGGTAATACGCAGAGTGCCATCCATGAGACAATCCCACCGCCCTTTCATTCAAGTATTAATGAGGGGGCATTTCCACAATCAGCCTGGTCAATCGTCTCACCAAAGGCAAGAAAATCAAAACCAGCGGATAGGCAATCACCCATGAAACCATCCATGTGCTCAGCCATTGATTGATCAATGCTGTTGAAAAACCGAGGTTCATCAACAGATTTGCAAAAGATAAAGTGCCACTCATCAGGCAAGACAAGATGAGCGGGATAATCCATGCCGCATATTGAGCAGGTAATTTACGGATGAATGGTTTGGACGTTTTCAATAGATCAGACTCAATTCAAAGCTGGAAATATTCATGCTGAATTTTTCACTTGCTGTTTTAGGTTCTTCATAAATTGACCAAAGTGCGGCCAGAAATCTTCAAATAGTGGATGATCCCGATGTTCCAGCATGACTTCACTAAACAGTTTTAAGCCAACTGCAAATGACTTAGTGGTTTGATCATCAAAGAACTCGCCCTTCTTTAAACGCTCAACAATCTCGAAAATGTCATCATGATTGCCTGTATAGAATTCCAGACGTTCGGTATAGGTTGAGGCTTGCCCTTTATTATCTTTTAAGTGTTGGACTGTCACATGATATTGATGTTGTTTCATCGCTATGCTCCAGAATGCTTAAGCACTCTCTTTAATTCCGACCTGCATCAGGTCAACTTGATCTTGGTTAAATACAATTTCTAATGAATACAGCAATTGCGCCCTTTTGATTTTCTGCTGACGCGCTAACAGCTTTCGCTCCCGCCTTATAACCGCCCAATGGCAATCGCGGCCTGATCAATGTGTTCTGCAATTTGATGAATCTGTTCAGGCTTTAAATCCGCAACATTCAGCTTTAAACGCAATGCGGTTTTAAGGTTCTCCATAGCACGATGGATATCAATCAGTTGATCATTATTATGAATTTCACGTCTCAAGTGTAATTTTTGCAGGAGCGCCAGCAGCATCTCTTGCTGTTCTTTTAGATAAGTTTCGCCATATTCGGTGACTTGATATTGCTTACGTTCAGCATCGAGTAATGAGATGCAATTCATTTCTTCCAATGCAGTCAAGGTTGGATAAATCGTGCCTGCACTGGGTGAATAGCCATCACCGACCAGATCACTAATTTCTTTAATAATTTCATAACCATGCTTTGGGCTTTGCTGAATGAGATGCAGCACCAACAGTTTCATTCTGCCAGATTCAAATAGACGCCCACGACGACCAGAACGGTGATGTTCTCTATGCTGGAGATCACGTTCGCCTTCGTGATGATCGGATGCCTGTTTCATCTTTATTTTTCTCGTATTGCTCAAATTATAAATATTAAGATATATCTTAATTTATCTTAAAACAAGTTAAGATATATCTTTAAATTTTAAGATTCTGATATTGAATGAGTTATTTATTTTAAAAATAGAGATTTAGAAAAATTAAGTCATAAAAAAGAGTGCATAAGCACTCTTTTTACTGGCACGAACTATCAACAAAACAATCAACTTGTTTTGCATAGAAACCGAGCAACTATTTTTGATTAGAAGCAATTGGCATAAACATTGCTAATTGTAACCAATGTAAAGTTAGGTTTCAAAGGCACTCAAATGAATGATTTTAAATCAAAATATCTAGCCACACTTTTAGTTAGTATCAGCTTATTAACTGGGTGCGATGACGATTCTGACCATCAAGATACAAGTACTCCCACCCCAACCATAACGAAATTTAACTTTGTTGAGGGAACAATTGCTCAAATGCAAACTGCAATTTTAGACGGTGGAACAACTTGTCATCAGGTTGTACAAGGTTATTTAGATCGTATAAATGCATATGATAAACAAGGACCTACTTTAAATAGCATCATCACAATAAATGCGCAGGCTTTAGCTGAAGCTGATAAATTAGATGAATATTTTAAAATAAATAAAAAATTAATAGGGCCATTACACTGTGTAACCGTCTTACCTAAAGATAATATTGATACGTCGGATATGCCTACAAGTGCAGGCTCTAAGGCATTGATGAACAGCCAACCTGAGCAAAATGCATTTATCATCAACAATATTAAGCAAGCCGGAGCAATTATTATTGGTAAGGCTAATTTAGATGAATTTGCATTTAGTTATCAAGGAGATGGAACTCATCCGAATGGTGGTCAAGTTAAAAATGCATATGATTTAGCAAAAGGTCCTGGTGGCTCATCTTCTGGAACAGGTGCAGCAATTGCAGCAAGCTTAGCCATGGTGGGCATTGGTACTGATACAGGAGGATCTATTCGTATCCCTTCCTCTGTAGAGGCATTATATGGCTTAAGACCAAGCCTGAGGTTGATTAGCCAAAGTGGCATCATTCCATTATCTCCATTTCAGGATACGGCTGGCCCAATGTGTCGTAATGTCGAAGATTGTGCACTCTTGATGAATAGTATGGTCGGTTATGATGCATATGGATCTTCGAATCAACGTACCAGTATCGATATTGATGCGATAAATATTGGAAATGCCACGGCTTATCAATTCATGACCAATGTTCCAAATGACTATAAGGTTAGCTTGGATACAAATGGACTGAGAGGAGCAAGAATTGGGGTGGTAAGAGCACTTTTTAGCTCCGCAGATACAGATGAAGCAAAAATAGTAAATCAGGCAATGGAAAGTGCCATTTCTCAATTAAAAGCTGCGGGTGCCATCGTTGAAGATGTAACTATCGATGATTTATCAACTATTTTAACCAAATACACCAGTATGTCTGCATTTCAATTCAAGTCCAGTTTAACGACATACTTACAGTCTTGGTCAAATGCTAAAGATCATCATTATCTCAGCTATGATGAAATTTTAGCTAGCGGTGAGGCACGTAGTAATTTTGGTATTTACAACATCGACTTAACGTCATCAGCGATGCAAGCAGCATATCAATTAAATGCTTACGAGCGACCTAATTATGTAAGAACTCGTTTGAATAATGCATTGAATAATTTAAGCACCGATGGCACGGCTAAAGGGCAAGGATACGATGTTTTGCTATATCCAACCATGCAAGGTTTACCATCCGTAGTGGGTGGTACGCCTAATGCAGGCACAAATAACCGCCTCAGCCCTTTTTCTGGATTTCCAGCGATGAATTTACCTGCTGCAATGGTTAATCAAAGTGATTCCAATATCAAACTTCCAGTCGGAATGGAAATCTTAGGGAGAGAATTTAATGAGCCAGTATTGTTTAAAATAGCTTATGCTTGGCAACAATACGCGCATATTCGACAAGCACCAATCCATACGCCTGAATTAGTACATTAATTGAAATAGGGTAGAATATTTTTATGAATACTCTACCCAATCTTTAGAATATATTTTATGCTCAAAAAAACTTTTATTTTTATTTGCTTATATCATATATCTACTCTTGCTATGGGAGATATTTTCATTTCAACAAAAACACATTCAAATCAAATATCTGAACAAGAATCAGGAATTATTTACTACATTCCTTTTTATATGCGTTTTTCGACCAATAGGCCAGAAGGAAATTTTGAAGACTATGCATTTTGCAAAGGGACGATCAAAAAAAATCAGTTTATAAAGTTAATTCATCCAACTACACATATTTATCGTGGGGATCCTAGAGCAAAAATCATATTTAAAGATGCTATTTTTTTCGTAGATTCCAATGGGATAGCCACTAATTTTGCACAAAATTTTCAAATCGAAGATACAGATATTTTAATCAAAGACATAGAAAATATTAACTTTTGTAATCAATAGATAGAAGACAGTGATGTTCTCTCTCTTGGAGATCACGTTCGCTGTCGTGAAGATCGGATCTATGTTTAATCTTTATTTTTCTCATATTGCTTAATTTCTGTATATTAATAAATATCATAAGATTTTGATATTAAATTATTTATTTCAAAAATAGAGATTTAGAAAAGTTAAGTCATAAAAAAGAGTGCATAAGCACTCTTTTAACACCATACATATCGATTAAAACCGCTTTGTATAGTTCACAAAAAAACGATTTTCACTAAAGTCATTTCCATGTTTTACATCATAATCAATACGTAAGTACTGAAGTGCAAAGCCTTTTAAAGAGGGCTGTTGAAATGCATAATTTAAAATAACATTTGATTCAGTTTCATGGTTTTTTTCACCATTGGCAGTTTTAAAGTCATGTCCATACACAAACTTCACTAAAGCATTCAGACCCGGAACATAATCTTTAAAATCATAACCGTACATCACATGATATGATTTTTCATCCTTTTTAAAGAATCCAGTAGTATTCCAGTTGATAAAATACAGTTCAGGCAAAAAACCATCAGGCAAAGGATAAGCTGATTCACCAATAATTTGCTGGTAACCCACACCAAAGCTCTGGTTATTCACTTTTAGCATTTCCAGCAACCCAAGATTTTGGGCATCAATCTTGAAGTGATTGCCATCATTTTTGGCATTAAAATATTTAAGCTTGGAATTAAGCGAAAAACTTGGCTGTTTCCATATATGCTCTAGACCAACATAGTGTTTGTTATATAAATCTTCCAGATTTCCAAAATAGTACTCCCCTTTTAGGCTAGGTGTGAACTGATAACGCAGATCAAGATAATTCAAGCCATCAGAGTATTCAGTTTGACCATTCGAGGTAAAGGAGAAGCGGCGAAAGTCCTCTTCATTACGTGGAGAAACTTTTTCTACCCGTCCAATTTCAGCATACAACTGATCAGAAAGCTGCGACTTTAAATTTGTTCCCCAGTAAGACGTAATTAACTGACGGCTAGCATCTGAAGTGGTTACGGGCAAATCTAGCCATAATTCACCCACACTCAGCAGCGTTTTGTCATAAGCAAGTTTTAAAGTCGCTCCATATTTTAGATAGTCACTTGCCTGCGACTGGGTTTGTCTATCAAAAGGTAAAACCGTATCAGAGACATGCTTATCAGCACTTAAACGGACAGCATATTGAACCGAAGCATCAGCACCAATCCGAATCGGCTGATCTAAAATATGTAAAGGGGTATCGCGCAAATTTGAGGTATAAAACAATGAAGCTCCTTGTGACCAGCTTCCAAAATCTTTGACCTCTGGATTCTGATAATCTCGATTGATCAGCGCATTCTTTAAAGTAAATTTCCATTCATCCTGAATAGGCTGATTTGGATCAAAAGCCCACAATGTCGGGCTTACACCAGAAATCAATGTGCATAAACCAAACGTTAGCGTATGTCTTTTTAACGTGTACATAAGATAGGTCATCCATAGCAAAGACGCTGTATCATCCTTTGAGACAGCAATTTATTTTTAGGGTGATTATTTGACCTTAGCCTAAAGCCGCTACAGTCTTAGGCTGGTCTTTTTTAAGGCGTTTAATCAATAGCATTGAGATAGCGGCACAAAATGCAGGGATCGCAAGAAGGCTCAAAATCGTAAAACTGGATAGATCCAATGACATTAACCAGCCCCCCATGATTGATCCGACGACAGAGCCTGCCCGTCCAGCCGCATTGGCCCAACTTACCCCTGTAGCACGGCAATGGGTTGGATAAAAACCAGATGAAAAAGCATTCGCACCCACTTGTGAACCACTAATCCCTACGCCCACCCCAAACATGGCAAGCATCAATAACAAGGTATTCGCATGTTCAATCCCAAAACCTAAACAGATGAGGAACATCCCGCCTAAAACATAAGCACTGCTGAGGATTCTGGTAGCATCAGACTTATCCATGAGTAAGCCCAATACGATGGCTCCTATGGTTCCACCCACCTGAAAGATAGAAGTGAGCCACGATGCATGAGACAAATTAAAACCTGCATTGGTCAGTAAAGTTGGCATCCAACTTGAGATCATATAAATAATCAGCAAGCTCATAAAAAAGGTGAACCAAATCAGAAAAGTGCCCAAAGCCAGACCTTTACCGAACAAGTCTTTTAAACTCGACTTTTCTACTTCATTTACAGGGGCTACTAGAGCTGGAAGGTTGCTGGCGTGCGGCGCAATACGGTGCATGATACTTTCAATTTTCTTTATACTTTTCTTTTTCAAAACTAAAAAGCGAAGCGATTCAGGTAATAGAAAATACAAAAATGGAACCATACATAACGGCGCAAAGCCCCCGATCAATAAAATGCCCTGCCAACCCATCTGCGGTAAAAGTTGAGCAGAAAAAATCCCGCCCAGTGCTGAACCAATCGTAAATCCACAAAACATCATGGTGACCAAATTAGAACGGCGAGAAGTAGGCGCATATTCTGAGGTTAAGGTAATCGCATTCGGCAGCGCTCCCCCTAGGCCTAATCCAGTCACAAATCGCCAAATAATCAGCGTTTGAAGGTCAGATGAAAAGGCTGCAAAAATACTGGCACAACCAAACATGATCACCGAACCAATCAAAATCGGTTTACGTCCTAATTTGTCAGATAAAGGGCCAAAAATAAGTGCCCCCGCCATCAGTCCAAATAAACCTGCGCCAAATAACGGCGCGAGTTCAGTGGTTTGCAATCCCCACTCTGCCTTTAATGCCGGCGCAATAAAACCTACTGCTGCGGTATCAAAACCATCAATTGCAACAATGAGAAAGCATAAACAGGTAATGAGTTCCTGTAGGGTTGATAACGGCATTTCATCAATAAAATGTTGTACATCCATGCTTTGCCTAGACATATTTACTCCTTTTGCCAATACCATGGCACTTGCAATCCTTAGCGAAGATGTCCAGTTTTATTTATTCTTTAATCTGAACATCTGGTTATCTCCTCAAACTGGGGCGATTACTTGACGTTTACCGTGATCCCCGTCAGTCCTGTAATTTCGGCACGCATCACATCACCACGCACCACAGCACCTACGCCTTCAGGTGTCCCTGTAAAAATCAAATCACCTGCTTTAAGTTCAAATAAAGTTGACAGGTTGGCAATGGTTTCAGAAACAGACCAAATCAAATGACTAATATCACTACGCTGTTCAGTTTTACCGTTGACGGTTAAATGAATATCCGCCTGATTGAGTTCACCGACTTCCGAAATTGGATGAATTGGGCCAATCGGTGCAGAAAAATCAAAAGCCTTTCCAACTTCCCATGGTCGTCCCTGTTCACGCATATTCATTTGCAAATCACGGCGCGTCATGTCCAAGCCTACTGCGTAGCCATAAATATATTGTGCTGCATCCTCTACCGAGACATTCTTGGCATCTTGTCCAATCGCAACCACAAGCTCAATTTCATAGTGATAGTTAGACGTTTCAGTTGGATATGGAATATCTACCGCTTCCTGTTGAACAGGTACAATGGATTCCAGATCATTTGGCTTACAGAAAAAGAAGGGAGGATCACGATGATCAAAGCCCATTTCACGCGCATGTGCTGCATAATTACGGCCCACACAGTAAACACGACGTACGGGAAATTGCAGTTCTGAGCCATGAATAAATAGGCCCGCTGGTGTCATTGGCTGGAAAATAAATGACATGGCTTGTTCCTTTTTGATAATAGATTCACACATGAGACTTAAAAAGCATCTGCCTGCTGTTCAGGTGCCGCTTTTTGAAACGCCTCAAGCGTCATACAATGCTGATAAACTTCATGAATCAGTGGATAGGCTGAAAGGTTGAGGTTGAAACGCTGAGCAGATACAACTTGTGGAACTAAATAGGCATCTGCAATGGTCGGTTGCTTGCCATAGCAGAACTTTCCGCGATTCTGGTCTTGTTCCAAAATATGCTCTAAAGCAGCAAATCCATCCTGAATCCATCTGGTACACCACGCATTTACCTGACTCTCATCCAGACCAAGTTGGCGTAGATGTTCTAGTACACGCTTATTGTTTAGAGGATGAATATCGCAGCCTATCAAGGCCGCAATAGCACGTACCTTTTCTTTAGCAAGCGCATCTTTAGGCAACAAGGCCGGCTCAGGGTATTGCTCCTCAAGCCATTCAATGATCGCGGGACTTTGTAATAATCTCTCGGATCCTGTATCCAGTACTGGCACAAAACCTTGTGGATTCAGCGTTTTAAATTCCGATTGATGATGTTCATTTTTGGCCAGAGAGATATATTCCATCTCATAATTCAATCCTTTTAGATTCAGGATGATACGGGTACGATGCGATGTCCCGCTGCGGAAAAAACTATAAAGTTTCATATTCCAGCCTCCTCAACCGCAATCTTTGTAAAGCGTTCATGGCTCAACTGACGCTCACGTACTGAATAAAGTCCTAACTTACGTTGCAAAGGGGCTTCATCTGCAATAAAGACATAACATGGCTGCTCAGATGTATTGATTAAATCAATAGCAGCAAAACAAGGGGCACATGCGGTATCCGCTTTGGTCAAACTAAAATGTTGCTGATCTATATTGACCTTTAGCTCGCCTTCAATGACATGAAAGACCTGTGCAGTAGAACGCAAAGGTAAAGATACCGTCTCTTTGGCACGTAACAATAAAGCGGAGTAGCCCAAAATATTTTGACAATCGCGGCCTGTTTCAGGATTAACATATGCGACCTGTATCACCTCTTGCCGCGTTGTGCCTGTAGCTAAAGCGTCCAGCACTTTTTTGGTATCCTTCCATGCATAACGCAACATTGGATAAACAGCGTCTTCACGAATGAAATGAGGGGTTGGGGCAATCCCTGCCGCATAATTATGGGTGCTTCCCTGATTAATCCGATCAACTTCTTGACGGCGTCCTTCTTCTACAAAAGAAGCCTCCATGTAATAAATCAGAGGGAGATCCAGAATATCCATCCAGATGACTGGCTGATCCCCGTCATGCCCATGTTCATGCCACAGCCCGGAAGGCGTCAGGATCATATCACCATGCTCCATGAGGCATTTTTGCCCTTCAACCGTGGTGTAAGCCCCCTCACCTTCAATAATTAATCTCACCGCATTCGGTGTATGTCTATGTGCTGGTGCCCATTCCTTAGGAAGTAACAATTGCATCCCCAAATACATGGCAGGACTGACTTTCATATTGTCCAAACCATGCCCCGGATTTGCGAGAGCCAAAACTCGGCGCTCGGCCTTTTCAATCGGGGTTAGCTCACCCGCCTGTAACAACAAAGGTTTAATCTGGTGGAAATACCAAGCAGTTGCGAGAGTATGGGGCTGTGGAGCATGAGGGGGGATAAAGTTTCTTAAATTAGGCCATAATGGCACCAGATTAGATGCCTCAAGTTGTTCACGATAACGTTCAGGTAGTTCTTCTAATGTGCCTAACTGTTCCATCTGTCATTCCTTTCCTGTTGCATTAAGCGCAATCCCAATGCCCATAATTTCATCAAAATCTGGTATTGGATCAATGTAACAATCAGGATGTGTTGAATCTATGCACAAAAAACAATAGGCTGTATTGATAAAATCAATACGGTGATTCATTGATATGTTTGATCTGGATACACGACTGCTCAAAATTTTCTTTGAAATCTATCAATACAAAAGTATTTCCAAAGCGGCTGAACAACTTGAAATTGGGCAGCCGACTTTAAGCATTGCCCTGAATAAACTGAGAGCACATTTTCATGATCCATTGTTTGTACGCATTGGAAATAAAATGCAGCCCACCGAATTGGCTCAACAACTCTACCCAATGATCGTAGAAATCTTGAACCGCTTAAAACTGGTAGAAAATTACAATATTGATTTTGACCCGCAGACCTCAGCCTATCAATTTCGCATTAGCATGACTGATATCAGTCATCTGGTATTTTTACCTCGTCTGATTAATTACTTACGTCAGCATGCGCCTTCAATTCGTCTGGAAATCTTACCCATTGATAGCCAGACCGCACTCATGATGTCGAATGGAGATATTGACCTCGCCATTGGTTTCCTACCACAGCTCGAAGCGGGTTTTTATCAGCAGACCTTTTTTCAGCAACATTACACTTGTATTGCCAGTCAACAACATCCAAGACTTACAGGTACACACCTTTCATCCGAGGATTTTTGTCAGGAGTTACATGTTGACATTCTGGCAACTGGAGGCCATTTTGTGGTTGAGCATGAACTACAAAAACATGGTGTGAATCGAAATATTCTGGTGCGTTTACCCAGCTATCTTGGCGTGGGGCTTATCGTCAGAGATACAGATGCGATTGCGACAATCCCAAATTATCTGGCTCAGGTATTAATGTCACAAGGAGGATTCAAAAGTTTTGATCCTCCTTATCAATTTCCTCAGTTCAGTGTAAAGCAGCATTGGCACTCGCGTGTACATCAGACACCAAGTAACCAATGGCTAAGACAAGTTTGTTTTAAGCTGTTCTCATCATAAATAAAGCGCATCAGGCAGACGCTAGCCCGCCACTTCGAACTTTATTCAGATCCAGTGATGCCTGTTGAAATGGTGATATGTTTGTACTCAATAAAATCATCCATCGCAGCCATTCCATTCATTCGTCCTAAGCCCGAATTTTTAAAACCACCTTCTTCAAACTCGTCATAAACAACAGCCCAGTCGTTAATCCAAACGGTTCCAGCTTCAAGTTCAGCCGCCACTCGCAATGGCAAATTGACATCTCGACTCCAGACCGATGCAGCTAATCCATATTGATTGTCATTTGCCAGCTCAATCGCTTCCTCTTCGGTATCAAATATCTGTACAGTCAAAACAGGGCCAAAGGTTTCTTCCTGAATAATTTGAAGTGAATTGTCATGCACTTCTAGGAAGGTAGGACGATAAAAAGCACCTTTTGCCAATTCACCTTCCGTGACTGGCCCACCACGAACAATCACTTTAGCGCCTTCCGCAATCGCCTTTTCGACAGTGGTATTCACGCGTTCCACATTATTCTTATCGATTAATGGCCCCATATCACTGTTTGGATCGGCGGCTGGGCCAACGCTGACTGCACTTAAACGTTGCGCCAGTTTTTGTTTCAATTCATCCGCAATTTCACGCTGTACCAGCAAACGTGAACCTGTCATACAAAATTGTCCTGCAAAAATCGTCACGGCTTTTTCTAGCTTCGGCAAAACCAGATCCAGATCTGCATCCTTGAATACGATCATTGGTGTTTTACCGCCTAATTCCAGTCCAAAACGCTTCAAATGTTGGGCACCTGCTGCTGAAATGGCCTTGCCTGTTGCGGTACTCCCTGTAAAACTGATCACAGGGACATCTGGCGAGTCAATCAGCAGGCGAGCTCCAAGACTTTTAGATTCACTAAATAAATGAATCACCCCTTTTGGCAGAGCGGATAGTTCCGAAAAAATTCGGGCAATGAGTGCATTTGTTTGTGCGGTTTGACCAGGCATCTTAATTACCGCTGTCACCCCTGCGGCTAAAGCTGGCGCGAGTGAACGAACCATCAACACAACAGGAGAATTCCACGGTACAATAATACCTGCCACCCCCATCGGTTCACGTAAAACCATTGAGTAGCTTCCTGGCTTTGGTTCCAGTGCGCGTCCATACTCTGTCAACGTCACAGCAGCATAGTAACGTAACTTGGCAGGAATCATCGTGACTTCAAAAGTTGCTTCAGGCTTAATTTTTCCATTTTCAGTTGCAAGAATCTCAATCAGCTCATCAGCATATCGCTCAAACGCATCTGCCATCTCATTCAGGACTTTTGCTCTCAAATGACGATCACGCTTCCAGCCTGACTTCTTAAATACGGTTTTAGCAGCAGAAATGGCTTGTTCCACCTGTTCTGTAGTGACATCTGCATACTGCCCAATTATCTCATATGTTGCAGGATTGATGGACTGTACGTACTGTTGAGAGTCAATCCATTCACCATTAATCCAGTTCTTCGCGAGTCTATCCATTTGTACATCCTAAAATGAAAACAAGAGAGGATCAGCTTAGATATTCCATCTAATATTCTTATTTTTACCGTACTTAATTCTGCCTTCTGGCTAGCTTCAGCTCAGGGACTTTATGAGCCACTGGATGAGTCATTGCATTGATTCGGTAAAATCTGACAACTGAAATCCCAATCTTCCCTGACGTCAACTGATAAGCAGGTCGATTTCAAAGAGAGAAAAATACCCTAACAAATGAAGTTTTTTATCCACTAGACCACAATCAACAAAAGCTGGATTCGTTTTTTTCGAACGATCACTTAAACCGACTGCTGTAGGTTTTTTTGAATGGCGATATCCCAACTTGGGGTATGCCCGATTTTTTTTGATAGAAAATGAACCAGAGCCTGAATCTTTGGTGAAGCCCGATTTGATACGCGATAAACGACGGATATATTGCCTCCCGATGGAGAAAATGCGGGCAAGATGACTTTGAGTTGTTGCTGGCAAATTGCATCAGCTGCCAAAAAACCTGGCAAAATCGCAATCCCTAACCCCAGTTTTGCGGCCTCCAGTAATTGATGACCACTGTCACTGCGCATATAAGGAGAAATCCGGAAAAATGCCCTTTCCCCATCTACGGGCAATTGCCACATCCCATGAGGTTCACGCGGCAGGTAAAGCAAACCACGATGTCGGAAAAGCTCATTTGGATGTGTTGGAGTACCATGGGTCTGTAAGTAATCTGGGCTCGCACAAATATAATGACGATTTTCAGCAATGGTTTGGCTGATCAAGTTAGAGTCAGGCAACTCTCCCATACGAATGGCCACATCATAATTTCCATTATTCAAATTCACAAAATAATCAGACGACTCTATATCCAGTTTCAGATCAGGATACATTTTCATGAATTCTGCCAGATCAGCAGCCAGATACCGAATGCTAAACCCCTGAGGTACAGATAAGCGGAAGTTACCTCTTAAATGATCATGGTGAGCGCTGATTGACTCTTCGAGATGACTGAGCTCAGCCAAAATCTTGATGGACTGCTGATAAAACTCCTGTCCCACATCTGTACATTGCATGGTTCTGCCACGATGAATAAGTGCCGTAGCCAAACGTTGTTCGAGTTGTTGAATCCGCTGGCTCACGACAGACTTCGTAATACCTAAACGCTTTGCAGCATTGGTAATGCTTCCTGCTTCAATGACAGCAATATAGGTCTGCATTTCTATAATCTGATTCAAACACACCCCCAAAGCGGGTTTTATTTAAGACAGATATTAGGTCTAAGCAAGCCAATTTGAATAGTCCGTTATTGCAATACTCAGCCTTATTCCTGAAACGACCTGAAAAATATCCTTTATTGTTTTATTTTTAGGCCCTTTTTATCAAAAATAGTCTCTATGTGCTGACTCAGAAAATCAACGATAGGCTGTAAAATCTGATGCTGACTTGGCCAGTCCTGTTTTGTCATCTCGCCTTTATACTCTTGCACCATTCGTTGTAAGACGGGCTGATCTTTTTCCTCGAGTTGAGCGATCACCCATTGGGCAGCATGCGACTTGGAAACAATCTCACCCAGACTCAAACTAAAATAGATTCGGCATAACGCTAAAATCTGATTACGTTCATCACCATCTTCATCCCAATGTGCCACTATTGATGGATAAAGGTCTGCCATCGCTTGCCAAAGTTGCTGATCTGGAATCTCATCTAACCAACTTGTTAAATCTGGCCCAAACAATGTTCGGTGATGCATGTACGCTTTCTTTAACAAGATACTGATGTCTGGATCATTTTGTGCTGACAGCTCCCCTCCATCGACGAGTTCCTCACGCAACCATTCCCCAAACTGTAATTCATAGCTTAAAGGATATCTGCCTGAAATCACTTCTTCTTTGAGCAAGACAGTCACTTCGAGTGCGCGTTTCTGCAATCCACCAATTGGATGTGAAAGCGTTAATAAAGCTTGTGCAAGCTGCTGTCGCTGAACGTGTGTTAGAGATTGAGTAACCACCACCAGAAGATCCAGATCACTTTCCGGGCCTAAACCGCCATCAACAGCCGAACCATACAAGTAAATCGCAAATAATGATTCTGCAAATAGAGCATGTAAATATTCTTGTAACTGCTGAAGCTGAAATTTTTCTGACATTTTCAATCTCCTGAACAGCCGAGCAACTGACATAAAAAAAGGCAGGATTTAATCCTGCCTTTTCATTTCATTATTCCCACTCAATCGTTGCTGGTGGTTTAGATGACACGTCATATACAACACGTGAAACATCTTTAATTTCATTCATGATACGGGTTGAGATTTTATCAACCAATTCGTATGGCAAGTGAGCAAAACGCGCTGTCATAAAGTCAACCGTTTCAACCGCACGAAGTGCAATCACCCATGCATAACGACGACCATCACCGACAACACCTACTGATTTCACAGGTTGGAATACTGCAAATGCTTGTGCAGTTTTGTCGTACCAGCCGCTGTCACGAAGTTCTTGCATAAAGATGTCATCAGCAAGACGAAGAATATCAGCATATTCTTTTTTCACTTCACCCAAGATACGCACGCCCAAACCTGGACCTGGGAATGGATGACGGTAAATCATGCTGTGCGGTAAACCAAGTGTTGTACCTAGTTTACGTACTTCATCTTTGAACAAGTCACGTAATGGTTCAACCAAATCAAACGCTAGATCTTCTGGTAAACCACCCACGTTGTGATGTGATTTGATCACGTGTGCCTTACCTTGTTTGCTTGCAGCAGATTCGATCACGTCTGGGTAAATCGTACCTTGTGCCAAGAATTTCACGCCATCAAGTTTACGTGCTTCTTCTGCAAATACTTCGATAAATTCACGACCAATGATTTTACGTTTTTTCTCAGGATCAACTTCACCCGCCAATGCAGACAAGAAACGTTGTTCAGCATCTGCACGGATCACACGGATACCCATGTTGTCTGCAAACATTTGCATCACTTGATCACCTTCGTTTAAACGAAGTAAACCATTGTCTACAAATACACACGTTAACTGGTCGCCAATCGCTTTGTGTAATAACGCAGCAACGACTGATGAATCCACACCACCAGATAAACCTAATAGAACTTTTTCATCACCAATTTGTGCACGTAACTGTTCTACACGTAAATCAATGATGTGTTCAGGTGTCCACAGACCACGGCAACCACAAATCTTGTGTACAAAGTTAGACAGTAACTCAGCACCTTTGGCAGTGTGTGTTACTTCTGGATGGAACTGTACGCCATAGAAACGACGAGTTTCATCACTCACCGCAGCAAATGGGCAGCTTGGGGTGCTTGCAGTAACCTGGAAACCTTCAGGAATCGCACTTACTTTATCGCCATGACTCATCCATACGTGAAGCTGGTTCTCGCGATCTTGCAAGTTACCAATCAGATTATCACGTACCAGAATATCAACTTCTGCATAACCAAACTCATGTACTGTACCTGGCTCTACTTTACCGCCAAGCTGTTCAGACATGGTTTGTAAACCATAGCAAATACCCAACACTGGTACACCAAGTTCAAATACAACTTGCGGTGCGCGTGGGCTTCCTTCTTCATGTACGCTCTCAGGGCCACCTGATAAAATAATCCCGTTCGGATTAAACGCACGAATGTCTTCTTCAGACATATCGAATGCATACATTTCAGAATAGACACCTGCTTCACGTACACGACGTGCAATGAGCTGGCTATATTGAGAGCCGAAATCCAGAATAAGGATACGATCTTCAGTAATTTGAGTATTGGTCGTCATGGTTCATCTTAAAGGCAAATGAATTAAGCGCCACATTCTAACATTTTTCACGCTTTGACGCACCGCAATTCATCATCTATCTTGCATTTTAATCCGGCCTTGCCATCAGCCCTGATATTTAAACTAAAATTTCTCCACAAGCCACTTATTTAAGCGATTTAAATCAACAAAACTCACCGATTCTGCTCAACACAAAACAAAAATTGGTGCTAAGATGATGGCTCGAAATAGGGATTACCATGGAAAGGTATTCAATCGACAGCATCGTTGCCTTTTTATGCGATTGTGATGTCCTTAATTAAAGGAAAAATAAAAAGGTAATACAGCATCTCAAGGTCTTGGTAGATCACCAATGTCCTAAAATATTTTACTATCATCTAGCGCTTGCCCGACCACGAGCAACAATTAGGACTTGAAGGACCAATAAAATAATGTTTCAAGAAATGATTGCGGATTTTCACCAAAATTTCTGGCTATATATTTCCATTCCATTTATCAGCGGCTTTATTGGTTATGTGACCAAAGTCATTGCGATTCAAATGATGTTTTCTCCCCTCGAATTTAAAGGGTTAAGATTATTTGGACTCCCACTCGGATGGCAAGGGATTGTGCCACGCAAAGCTGAAAAAATGGCGACCACAGCCGTTGAGCTAATGACCTCCAAGCTCATCAAACCTGAAGAAATCTTTGCCAGACTCGACCCCAAACGTATTGCACAGGAAATTGAAAAACCGTTAATGGCGGCTGCCGAGGATATTACTCGTGAAGTCGCACAGCAATATCAACCCGGTTTATGGGAAGGTATGCCAGAGTTTGCCCGTCAAAGACTGATTAAGCGGGTTCAGGCCAAAGCCCCTGAAATTGTTGAACATATTATGAGTGAAGTACAGAAGGATGTTGCCAAGTACTTCGATATCAAGCATATGGTGGTCAACAACCTACTCAAAGATAAGCGTCTCCTGAATGAAATCTTTAAAAAAGTCGGCAAACAGGAATTCAAATTCTTTAGTAATGTCGGTTTTGTATTTGGTTTCGCGATTGGCGTGGTGCAAATGCTGTGCTGGATCGTCACGCAAGGTAAATATCCATGGATGTTGCCAATGTTTGGCGGCTTCGTCGGTTTCTTTAGTGACTGGATGGCCCTGCAAATGATGTTCCGCCCGTTATATCCGAAAAAGATCATGGGCTATACGTGGCAAGGTTTATTCATTAAACGTCAGAATGAAGTGGCGGCTGATTATGCTGCGTTGATTTCAAAACAGTTACTCACCTCTCGCAACATGATGGAAGAACTATTTTCGGGTACACATTCAGACAAAGTCATTGAACTGGTCAGCCGTCAGGTCAAACAGGAAATTGATTTACAGGCAGGTATTGTTCGCCCACTGGTAGTCTATGCAATCGGCGGTGAGAAATATCAAAACCTGAAAGCTGATGTGGCTGAACGTATTTTAAAACAGCTTCCAGACACCATGCGCTACGTTGAATCTTATGCTGAAGACGCGATGAATGTACGCAATACCTTAGTTGAGCGCATGCAGAAACTAAGCCCCGAAGAATTCGAAGGAATGCTGCGTCCAGCCTTTAAAGAAGATGAATGGTCTTTGATTATTGTCGGCGCGGTGCTTGGTTTCCTTGTGGGGGAAATGCAGATTCACTTTATGCTTTAAAAATATGATACCCAATAAAAAAAGGAAGCTTCAGCTTCCTTTTTTTAATTAATGGGCATGTTTTTCAATTTTGACAACTTCGATATCAGTTGGCTTATAACGATGTGTATCAACTTCACCGACCAGACGCACATGGTCACCGACTTTTAGGTTTGCTTGACGCCAGATATCATCATCAATTTCGACACCAATCGTCCCGCTCTTGTCTTTAAACTCATAATGATCACCTTTCAGATGTTTAGTGATCTGGCCTGTCAACGTAATGCCAGTTTCATCAGCAAGTTTTGCCACCTGACTGACGGTTACGACATTCTTCGCCGCCTCCTGCACAATGACATGGTCATCTTTACCTGCCCAAGTCGCTGTTGATAATCCCGCTAAAACCACAATCCCACAACTTGCGATGATTTTTTTCATTTCATTTCCTGTTTTGTTCTAAAGTCTTATGATCTAAACAGAAATAGTCGCTCATGTCGGCTTAAGTTTGTAATTAAGCGTAATTCATGTAAGTCATACAGAGGCTTAGCCCCGCTGCTGAAAGCGGGGCAATGTGTTGCACTTATTATTTTTCAATTAGGTGATCAAGGCTAAAACGGCCTGCACCATACAACATGAGCGCGAAGAAACCACCTGCCATTGCAAAGTTCTTCATAAAGTTAATCGCATCTTCGGCACCGTTATGAAAGATAAATGCAGTGAGAATGCTAAAGATACCTAAGCCCAGCGATGCAAAACGTGTCTGGAAGCCAAACAGTAAAGCCAAACCACCACCGAACTCCATCAGAATCACAAGCGGAAGTAACGCAGCTGGTACGCCCATTGATTCCATATAGCCAGCAGTACCTGCATAACCTACAATCTTGCCCCAACCCGCAACAAGAAAGATATAAGCCAGTAATAAACGTGCAACTAAAATGACACCATTTGCTACGCCAGATTGCGTTACGATATTTTTTACAACAACATTCGGATTAAACATGGTTGGTTCCACACTGTTTGTTTTTTAACATGGAGCCAGTTTATGTATCTTTGTTTATGCAATAAACACCATATTAGTTAACATATCGTTCTTTATTTGCAACAATAAAAAGATTAAATCAGCTTTCCTATCAAATGTTTCCCTTGCAAAGTTACTAATTAATTAGCTTTTTATACTGACATTCTAATGATGCACTGCTAGGATTTAGTCCACATTTATAGTGTTAACATCTTCATGGAACTCATTGATTTTATTCTGCACGTTGACGAACACCTTTTAGAATTTATTACCAATTATGGCGTGTGGATTTATGCCATTTTATTTTTAATTATTTTTGTTGAAACTGGTTTGGTGGTGATGCCATTTTTACCAGGTGACAGTCTGTTATTTGCAGCAGGTGCGTTGGCTGCTTCAACAGGTGCAATGGATCCATGGGTTTTAGGTATTTTATTATTTATCGCAGCGGTACTCGGCGATACCGTAAATTACCACATTGGTCGCTACATTGGCCCGCGCGTTTTTGAAACCAATTCTCGTTTTATCAATAAACAACATCTGATCAAGACCCAGCATTTCTTTGAACGTCATGGCGGTAAAACGATTATTTTTGCCCGTTTTGTACCCTTTGCCCGTACTTTTGCTCCATTCGTTGCAGGTGCAGGCAGCATGAACTATAAGTACTTCCTAACCTATAACGTGATTGGCGCATTCTGCTGGATTGCATCGTTTATTACACTGGGTTATTTATTTGGCAACATGCCAATCGTGAAGGATAACTTCACTCACTTAATTTTCGGTATTATTATTATTAGTGTGTTACCGGGTGTGATTGGTTTTATTCGTCAAAAACTGAGTAACCGCAAAGGCCAATAAATCAAATTTCGGTTTAAAACAAACGAAAGATCATTGGTAACATACAAATCAGCAATAACACAGCCGATCCTTTATATAAATGATCGGCTTTGATTCCAATCAGACTTCCCGCTAATAAAGCACGTCCAAATAACATCCAGAAAATACTGACGGGCAAAAGCACCAGACTAAACACTGCAAAAACGATGGCTGCATTTTCGAGTGAATTCCAGGTTTCGCTTGGGAAAACTCCTGCTGCCAACAAAACCGTTTTCGGGTTCTTTAAGGTCGACATAAACAGTTGTCTTTTACGGATATGCGGATGATGCTGATCGTGTTTTTGTAGATGTGAACTTTTCCAGAGATGAAAAGCCATCCAAAGTACATAGAGCAAACTGGCTGTATGTAAAATCGCGCCCAATGCGGGCCAGATCGGGTCAAAAAGATGAATGAACAGCGCCCATAAACTAATGCCGTACAAATATCCCAACCATTCGATTGGAATAAATTTCATGGTTTTAGGTACACCTTGTTGGTGGGTTGCACTGGCAAGTAAAGCGTTGGTCGGACCTGGAATTAGTAACACTGCCAACATCGCCAAAACAAAAAACCAACTCTCAATCATACACATACCGAACGACTATACATGGGCGCCACCTTAAACGAATTTAGGGCAAAAATACAAATTTCGGTAATAAAAGCAGCAGGTAAAATACTGGAGTTTAGTATCGATAAATTTTTAAGCGTTTAATTTTTATCATTATTTTTTGAAACATTTTGCGATAATTTAGTTACTTATCACCATAACGAATTATGGTGATAAGGAGGCAAAAATTATGATTTTGGACGTTGTTTTACGATAATCGGACAGCCTTTAAACTTCGCAGCCTGCACAATCGCATCTTGCTGACCCATCACTTTGGCAAGTTCGGTATTCTTGGTATTCATCGACTGGCCCATATTTACAGAGATAGATGGTCCAAAGCCCCAACCGCCTCGGCCCCAGCCACCACCGAGTCCAACACCCACGCCCATACCGGTACGTTTTGGTGTTTCCACGCCATTTTCAATATAGAGCTGAATACGGTTGTATTCGGCTTGTAGTTGCTGACAGTTCAAGGTCTGATATTGCGTAGGTGAAACATAAGCTGGCTTAACCGTTGATGCACAAGCACCCAAGAGCATACTTGCAGCCAAAACAGGCATCCAATATAAGCGTTTCATAGTGTTCTCTTATTTCTTAGATTCAATCTCATTGAACAGCGTGACATAAGCAAGCGTCAATTTATGTTCAGATGCCAAATGAACCAGTGGTAAATTCTTTTGATGTGATTCTTTCATCAAGATCGAGGGCGGCAACATGCTATCGAGCACAGGCAAGCCTTCATCTTTTAATTGTTGAACCACTTCTCGAGGTAATTTTGCCTGAGACTGGAATTGATTGACCACAATTCCCTCAATCTCAAGGCGATCATTATGATCATCTTGGGTTTCGAGGACATTTTCAATCAAAGTTTGTAACGCACGTTTTGAGAACACATCACAATCAAATGGAATCAACACGCGATCTGCTGAAATCAGCGCAGATAAAGTAAAGAAGTTAAAGGCAGGTGGTGTATCAATAAAGATACGGTCATAACGTGCACTGAGTGACTGAATTGAATCACGTAATTTATAAATTTTATGTTTACTTTCCAGTGCATGCTCTAGACTGCCCAGACTTGGGCTGGCAGGAATGACATCCAGATTTTCAAATGACGAGCGGTGAACAAAACTATCCAGACCTTTGCCACGAGGTGCTTTTAAAATCGAACCAATGGCATTGCCAATCAGGCCTTTTTGCTGTGTAGTGCCTAAAACATCATCAAAGAAATTTTCAATATTGGGTTCTAACGCTGCTTTGTCCGCAGAATAGGTTGCATCTTCACCTAACAGGTACTGGCTCGAATTTGCTTGTGGATCAAGATCAATGACCAGTGTTCTCAGGCCCTGTTTTGCACTAATTGCAGCCAGATTAACGGTAATACTCGATTTCCCCACACCACCTTTCTGGTTAAACACCACACGCGTTAACATGATTTCCCTCTACCCTATTTTTTTAAACTGCATGCAGTTTAACCTAGTGCAAAAACAATTTCTAAAACAATGTCCAACAATCAGGCAAAAACCGGTTTAATCATCACAAGACCGAGAATCCCGACCATAGCCACTGTACCGATCAACAAACCTGCACGGCGTTGTTCCAATAAGATACTGCTGTCTTGCTTATAGGTTTTGATCAATGACGACCACAATACAAAGAACAGGATGACTTTGGCATAGAACCACGGCTGTACATCAAAGTTCTTCATCGCCAGCAAGATCGCACCCGTAACAATAATTAGGGTCAACGATAAATGCTGTAAGCCGACCATCGCTTTACGGGCCTTTAGATTAGGCTGCTGATCCTGTACACCCACAAATAATGTTGAACCACGTAATACAAAAGCAATAATCAACAAGCTCATTGCAATCATATGAATCATTTTAGTGATGAAATGTAGGTCCATGATCCGTCCTTAACCTTTTGGTGCATGTGCACATTCAGGGCTAGCAGGTGCTTCACCTTGCCATTCATCTGGTACATAAGCATGAATTGCCAAAGCATGGATACGACCTGGGCTCATTAATTCCGCTGCAACGGCATAAATTTTTTGATGACGCTGTACCAGACGCAAGCCTTTAAATTCATCGCTCACCACAATCACTTTGAAATGTGATTCTTTACCTGGGAAATAACCGCCATGCCCCGCTGACTCATTGATCACTTCGAGATGAGTGGGTGCCAGTGTTTGTAAACGTTCAATCAACTGTTGTTCTAAGTTCATGAGTCAGGCTGTCCGGTCAGATTGAGATAGCTCATTAGTATACATGACCTCACTTGAAGCGAAACTTTTATCCATTTTTTTGCTTTTAAGCTGTTTTTTCCATGAAAATGCTTTTATTTTATGCAATTAAACAATTTCTTTGCATAAAGTTGTTGACCCTCATTTTGCTTAATGTATTATAGCTGGCACGCGGGAATAGCTCAGTTGGTAGAGCATAACCTTGCCAAGGTTGGGGTCGCGAGTTCGAGTCTCGTTTCCCGCTCCAGATTGGTTTTTTTAAGTGTAAGTTTTAGTAAAAACTGCTCAATATGCGGGAATAGCTCAGTTGGTAGAGCATAACCTTGCCAAGGTTGGGGTCGCGAGTTCGAGTCTCGTTTCCCGCTCCAAATTTAAAAGGCCCTAGTCGAAAGATTAGGGCTTTTTTCTTTGTCTAAATATTATGCTCCACGTGGAACATCAAAAATAATGAAGCGCAAATATTGGATCTCTCTTCTTTGCTTATAAATCCTTAAAAAATAAAAAGGTGTTCCTCAGCATCGAGCAACACCTTTTCATTTCATTTTGAACAAACAGCTATTCTGTCATCTTGGCTTGCAGTTTGACGCCTTGCTTGTTGTTCTCCGCTACCAATGCCTGCTGACTGTGATCTCGTGGCATAAATGAAGTGGCAATAATGGCAACAACTGCCATCGAACCGATATACAACATGATCAAGTAAGGATTTCCACCGCCAACGCTCAATAACTTTGTCGCAATCAGCGGTGCAAGACCACCACCGACTACACCTGCCAGTTGTACCGAAATGGAGATGCCGCTATAGCGAATTTCTGCGGGAAACTGTCGGGCAAAAAGTTGTGCCTGAGGCGCATACATAATCGGAAAAACCACACCGATTGCCAATACAATTGCCGTCCAGACCAGCACAGGATCTTTGGTATTGAGCATACTAAAGAACGGATAACAATACAGCGCCAGCACACACAGACCAAACATGAACATATTGCGCTGTCCGACTTTATCAGACAAATGTCCACATAATGGTGTCATCACTAAAATCACGGCGGCACCGCAAATGGTGGCAAATAGAATTTCCTGTCTGGCGATGCCCAGTTGTGTGGTGGTGTAGGCCAAAGTAAAGGTAGAGGCAATATAAAACCATGCATTCTCTGCCGCACGTGCCACAATAATACTTATCAATTGCTTAGGATGTTGCTTAAATACCTGTAAGGCAGGAACTTTAACTTCTTCAGCTTGTTGTTTCACTTTTTCAAAGTCTGGCGACTCTGGCACTTTCACCCGAATATACCAACCAACTGCCAGTAAAATAATGCTCGCTAGAAAGGGAATCCGCCAGCCCCAGCTAAACAGGGCCTGTTCAGGTAATAAAGACACCAGCCCAAGCGCGATAGAAGCCAACATCAAACCACCACCGGTACTGGCTTGGGGAAGGCTGCCCCAGAAGCCTTTTTTGCCCTCTGGCGCGTGTTCAACCGCCATCAAAACTGCACCGCCCCACTCGCCACCCATCGCCATACCTTGGATAAATCGCAAGATCACCAAGCCAATTGCAGCCCAGTAGCCAATTGATTCATAGGTCGGTAACAGACCGATCAGCACTGTGGGTATTCCCATCAGCATCAAGGTCAGCAGTAACATCGATTTGCGGCCAATCTTGTCACCAAAATGCCCAAATACCAGACCGCCCAGAGGCCGTCCGATAAATCCCACCGCATAGGTTGCAAAAGCAGCGAGTACGCCCGTCAGTGGATCAAGATTCGGGAAAAATAATTTATTGAAAATTAAAGCTGCTGCTGCACCATAAATAAAGAAGTCATACCACTCAATGGTGGTCCCGACCATACTGGAGATACCTGCCAGTCGATGGGATGACTTGTTAGGAGATGAACCGTTTCCATGTATTGTTTGCATCGTCATTTTCCTTTCTTGGATATTCTTGTTTTATATTTTTGTGCTGATGCTCAATCCTGATCACCAGCATGTTCAGATGGTTGATACTCCTTGATGTGTGTAGATAGAAGGTAGAGTAAATTTAGCTTAGTTTTTCCAGAATCTGTTCCAGTTCAGGGTTACGCTGTTGCCATTTTGGCTGTTTGTCTTTATCAACAATTAAGGCGCGTACACCTTCAATAAAATCACCATGCTCAAACCAGATATCCTGTAAATCCCGTTCCAGTTGCATACACTGCTGTAAAGATAATCCACGACCCAAATACTGTAATTTCAGGCTGGTTTGTTTGGCGATAAAGGAACGTTGCTGCAAAATATCCAGCATCTTGCTGGCCCAAGTTTTGAACTGTTCTTCCTGTTCATGTTCAAGGCTATGCTCGATCTCATCCAAATGCTGGAAACCGAAATGTTTACGGATCGGCTCAATGAGTTGCTTGAGTTCACTTTCAGCAGGACGGGTAATAAAGCGGGCAATGATCTGTTCAATATTGGCTTTGCTCAGGTTCGGTGCGGCAATCAATGCCTCTTGTAGGGTAGACAATTGCTCACTCGGCACATGGTAATCGATCAGATCAAGATAGAGCGCATCACTACTGCTGATCTGCTCTCCCGTAATCGCCATATACACGCCGATATCATCCAGCCGAGACAGGAAATGAGTCGCACCGACATCAGGGAAAAATCCAATCGCAGTTTCAGGCATGGCGAATCTGGACTTTTCACTACTCACCACAATATGACACGCTTGAGCCAAGCCAAAACCGCCACCCAGCACATAGCCATCAAGTACCACGATCACAGGCTTTTGATATTCGCGTAGCAGATTCAGCATTTTATATTCAGCGCTGAAATAGCCTTTATAATCAGCTGTTTCATTCTTATAACTGTCATACAGATAACGGATATCGCCACCCGAACAAAAGGCTTTGGGACTATTCGATTTGAACAAAACCGCCTGAATGGCAGCATCATTGCGCCACAGTTCCAGTTGTGTGCAGATACCTTCAATCATATCGAGCGATAACGCATTCAAATGCTTGACCCGATCCAGACTGATGACGCCTAAGCTACCTTGTTGCTCAATCATTAAGTGATTTTCTGTATTCATTTTCTTGATCCCTTATTGATTTTTAAAGTTTGCCTGCCGTTTTTCCACAAAGGCCTGCATCCCCTCTTTTTGATCCGAAGTTGCAAAAATCGAATGGAACATACGACGTTCAAAACGTAAGCCTTCGGTGAGATTGACCTCGAAGGCACGATTGATGGTTTCTTTCAGCATCATATTGGCGGTTAAAGAGCGCGCTGCAATTTTTTCTGCGGCTTGCAGGGTCTGTTCCAGTAATTCTTCTTTGCCAAACACACGCGCCACCAGACTACTTTGCTCTGCCTCTACTGCACCCATTTGCCGTGCGGTAAAGCACATTTCCATGGCTTTGGCTTTCCCAATCGCATGGGTTAAACGCTGTGTACCACCAATGCCCGGGATAACACCTAAAGTCACTTCGGGTAAACCAAACTTGGCATTGTCAGCACAATAGATAAAGTCACACATCAGTGCCAGCTCACAACCACCACCCAAAGCATAGCCACTCACCGCTGCAATGAGCGGTTTACGGCGTTGTGCGATACGATCTGCCAGATGGAAAAAGTCGTCGAAGTAGATATCTGGAAATGCCAGATCAGCCATTTCCTTAATATCTGCACCTGCAGCAAAAGCCTTTTCAGAACCTGCCAATACGATGCAGCCAATCTCACGATCTTTCTCTAACGCATCCAACGCCTGATTGATTTCACTAATCAATTCACTATTCAGCGCATTCAAGGCTTGCGGACGATTGAGGGTAATCAGTCCAACACCATTACGCTTTTCTAATAAAATACTGTTCCACTGCATGCTTTATTCCTTGCTTAGCTTTTATAGACTACGTGCGATCACTAAACGCTGGATATCGCTAGTGCCTTCATAAATCTGACAAATACGTGCATCACGGTAGATCCGTTCAATCGGGAAGTCTTTCAGATAGCCATAGCCACCAAATACCTGTAATGCGTTTGAACAGACCCGTTCGGTCATTTCTGAGGCAAATAGCTTGGCCATTGACGCTTCATTGAGACAGGGTTGCCCTGCTTCTTTGAGCCGTGCAGCGTAATGCACCAGTTGTCGGGCCGCTTCGATCTCGGTCGCCATACTGGCAAGACGGAATGCCAGTGCCTGATGCTCAAAAATTGGTTTACCAAAGGTTAATCGTTCTTTGGCATAGCGCGTGGCTTCTTCCAATGCCGCCCGTGCCAGACCGACTGCCTGTGCGGCAATGCCAATACGACCACCTTCCAGATTGGCAAGCGCGATTTTTAAACCTTCACCTTCTTTACCCAGCATCAGACTTTTATGAATACGTACATCTGTCAGGGCAATCTGGCAGGTATCCGAAGCATGCAGGCCGAGTTTTTCTTCCACCCGAATCACTTCATAACCCGCTGTCTCGCGTGGCACAAGGAAGGCACTGATGCCCTTTTTACCCGCACTTGGATCAGTCACGGCAAATACGATAATCACGCCCGCATTATCACCCGAGGTAATAAATTGCTTGGCACCATTGAGAATGTAGTCATCGCCATCTTTCACCGCGCGGGTTTTAATGGCTGCCGCATCTGAACCTGTATGCGGTTCAGTTAAGGCAAAAGCACCGATCATTTCACCCTGTGCCAATGGTTTTAAAAAGCGTTCTTTTTGCTCATCGGTACCAAATTTTAAAATCGGCACACAGCCCACCGAGTTATGTACGCTCATAATGGTTGAGGTCGCACCATCTGCCGCAGCGACTTCTTCAAGTGCCAACACATAGGCCAAATTACCTGTGTCAGAACCGCCCCATTGTTCGGGAATCAGCATGCCCATAAAACCGAGCTGCCCCATTTGTGCAAGCGCATCTTTTGGAAATGTACCATGTCGATCCCAATCACTGGCATTGGGTTTAATCTGTTCTTGGGCGAAACTTTTCGCCATATCACGTATTAAGACTTGTTCTTCGGTCAATTGCATCTTGCGTTCCTTACCCTGCCTTTGCTTGCTGTTTCGCAATTTCCTGATTACGTAATAAAAAGCGCTGAATCTTGCCACTTGGTGTTTTTGGAAGTTCAGTCACGAACTCGACCAGTCGTGGATAAGCATGTGCTGATAAACGTTTTTTCACAAATTGGCTCAGCTCTTCCGCCAACTGTTCCAAAGGCTGAATACCTGCAGCCAAAATCACGAAAGCCTTCACTACTTCGGTACGGTCGGGATCAGGTACACCAATTACGGCTGCTTCAACCACAGCATCATGCTCCAGCAAAGCACTTTCCACATCAAAAGGCCCGATCCGATAACCCGATGTGGTGATTACGTCATCACTACGACCAACAAAGCTCATGCTGCCATCCGCATGTAACTCGGCGGTATCACCTGTGAGATAGTAGTGCCCAACAAAAGGGGATTTACGACTTTCTTTATAGCCACCAAACCACATCATCGGAGACTGGCTAATATCCACAGCTAGAATCCCAGGGGTATCCGCTGGAAGCTCCTCACCCTGTTCATTGACAACTGCAACGCGATAACCTGCACTCGCAAAACCTGCCGAACCTGCACGAATTTCATGAGTTAAACCATGATGATTACACACCACCATGCCGACCTCAGTCTGTCCATAATGGTCATAAATCGGGGCATCCAGAACCTGCTTAAACCAGCGAATCACTTCTGGATTCAGTGGTTCGCCCGCACTGCTGACCACACGGAACTGGCCTTTTAACGGTGCCATCTGAGCAGGATCAGCCGCCATCATCATGCGATAAGCCGTTGGCGCTCCCGCCAGATTGGTGATCTGATAATCCTTTACGATCTGACACAGGCTATCGGTACTAAAACCGCCTTCGTAGAACAAGGTGGCATGACCCAAGAATAGTGGCCCTGTAATGGCGTAATACAAACCATAAGCCCAACCTGGATCGGCAATATTCCAAAACGAATCTTCTTCTCTCAAACCAATGGCATCTTGCATATAACGACCAAAAGCCAGCAAGGCTTTTAACGGCACTTCTAGCGGTTTGGCAGGCCCTGTGGTGCCCGAGGTAAACATGAGTAGAAAGGGATCTTGGATGCTTCGCATCACCAATTCACATTGATCAGACTGCTGTTTCACTTCATCCCAAAAATTAAAGTCACCTGACTTCAGCGGTGCACCTTGTGGATCAGCAACCATAACAATCGCTGGACAATGTTCGATCTCATCCAGTTTGCTGCGGTTCGCCACATCGGTTACCACCAGTTTACTTTGTGCCAGTTGCAGACGATGCTCAATTGCCTTGGGCCCAAAGGCTGTGAATAAGGGCTGATAGACAGCGCCAATACGCCAAGCCGCGAAAATCGTCACCAGCAGTTCAGGCGTTCTCGGCAATAGACCTGAAATACGGTCGCCCGCCTTTACACCTTGCGACTTTAAAAAGTTGGCAAATTGACTCGACCATTGCTGTAACTGGCGAAAGGTATATTGTTCCTTACGACCATCTTTGCCTTGCCAATACAACGCGATTTTGTCGCCTTGCGCATGGCGATCACAACATTCATAACAGGCATTCAGCGCATCCATTGAACCGGATAACATGTGTTTTGCAGTACTTTCCAGATCGAAAGCCTGTACCGTCTCTTTATAATTCAACATCTGTGTTCCCTCAGTCTGGATTCATTGTTATTCATGACAGGGTTTAATTTCTGAATAAAAGCCATCCTTTGGCTTTAGTTTTTATGCCTCTGGCGGCAGGTATTGCTGAATAATGCTAGAAAAATCAAGGTGTGCATTACCACGCATGCACATTTGCTGATACAGCTGCTGCACCATCCCGCCCAACACTACAGGCTGCTTCACCTGCCCTGCGGCTTCAACCGCAAGACCCAAATCTTTCAGCATTAACTGCGTGGCAAAACCATCCTGATAGCCACGAGAGGCAGGCGCATTTTCACTGATATGTGGCCACGGGTTACAGACTTCCGAACTCCAGCAACGACCGCTTGAAGTGTTGATCACACCAGCCAACGCCTGCGGATCAATGCCAAGCTTGGCACCCAATGCCATTCCTTCAGCCACCGCAGCCATGGAAATCCCGAGAATCAGGTTATTGCAGATTTTGGCAATCTGTCCTGCGCCGACATCGCCACAATGCACTACATTTTTGCCCATGTGACTGAGTACAGGTTTCACTTCATCAAAGGTCTGATCATTTGCCCCCACCATAAAGGTCAGCGTACCCGCTTGTGCGCCAATGGTGCCACCTGAAACAGGCGCATCGCAAATATGAATATTTTTACTTTGGGCAATGGCAGCAATGTCTTTAATGGTTTGTGGGTCAATAGTACTGCTATCAATGCATAAGCTGCCTGCTTTCAGCACTTCCAGCACGCCATCTTCGCCCAGATACACCTCTTTGACATGCTTTGCCGCAGGTAACATACTAATGACCACGTCGGCTTGTTTCGCTGCTGCTTGCGGGCTGTCGCAAACCACACCACCCGCCTCGGCAAAGTGCTGAATTGCTACTTCGCTAAGGTCATAACCATATACTGTGAGTCCAGCTTTGAGCAGGTTTTGGGCCATTCTGCCGCCCATATTACCTAGACCGATAAAGGCGATATTCATCCGTGATCCCCTTAACGTAAACTAATGGTTGTGTTTACAGCGCCTACTTCGTGGCTGTCTTCAAACCAGCGACTGGTAATGGTTTTGGTTTGTGTATAGAACTGCACTGCCTGTTTACCGTAAGGTCCCAAATCACCAAGTTTTGAACCACGGGAACCGGTAAAGCTAAAGAATGGTACAGGCACTGGAATCGGAATATTGATCCCGACCTGACCGATATCAATCAGGTTCTGGAAAGTACGCGCAATCGCGCCACTTTGCGTAAATAACCCCACGCCATTACCAAATGGATTGGCATTGATCAACGCAATCGCTTCTTCAAGCGTATCAACACAAATAATCGACAATACTGGGCCAAAGATTTCCTCTTTATAAATGCGCATGTCGGTATTCACGCCACTAAAAATCGTCGCCCCGACAAAGTTGCCGGCTTCATAGCCTTGCACCTGAACATCGCGACCATCAAGTAGCAGCTCAGCCCCTTGCTCGACACCGCTATCAATTAAGTCCAACACCCGCGCTTTCGCACGTTTTGAAATGACTGGGCCAATATCGGTATTTGGCTCATGCCCTGCATTCACTTTTAAAGTCTTGGCTTTTTCAACCAATTCTGGAATCCAGTGTTTACTATCACCGACCATCACCGCAACTGACAACGCCATACAGCGCTGCCCTGCTGCGCCAAAAGCCGCACCCACCAAGGCATTCAGGGTTTGTTCCTTATTGGCATCAGGCATTACAGCAACATGGTTTTTGGCACCCATCATCGACTGGACACGTTTGCCATGTTGTCCTGCAAGGTTATACACATGCGTACCGACCGCAGTCGAACCAACAAATGAAATCGCTTTAATATCAGTATGGGTACATAGACGATCCACCACTTCTTTACCGCCATGCACGACATTGAGCACACCCGCTGGAATGCCTGCCTGAATCGCCAGCTCTACCAGCATCATGGTCGAAAGTGGATCTTGTTCGGATGGTTTTAAAACAAAGGTATTGCCACAGACGATCGCCATCGGGAACATCCACAATGGAATCATGGCTGGAAAATTAAACGGCGTAATGCCCGCGCACACACCCAACGGCTGCTGCAAGGTATAAGTATCGACACCACGCGCCACCCCTTCGACGTATTCACCCATTTGCAAGGTACCGACTGAACAAGCATGTTCAACCACCTCCAAACCGCGTTGAATATCACCTTCTGCATCCGCCAGCGTTTTACCTTGTTCGGCAGTCAGTACCTGTGCAATTTCTTTCATGTTGGCACGAATCAGTTCTTGCAGTTTAAGCATGATACGCATACGTGCCTGAATCGGGGTTTGACGCCATGAAGCAAAAGCATCTTGTGCAGCCTGGATTGCAGCATCAACTTCCTGAGCCGTTGCAAAGGGTACACGACCAATCACTTCCTGAGTCGCAGGGTTCACAATATCTTGCCATTGCTGTGTTTCAGACTCGATAAAATTGCCGTTAATGAGTAATTTGGCGGTTTCCAACTGGATGTTCTGGATTGTATTCATAACCTCTCCATAGGTCGTATTTTTATTGTGTTAAATCATCGGAAATACACTTTGGTGGTATTTTCCTGATTGGGCTTTTATCTGAGACTAACAAAGAAAGCTTTGACCACCAATGGAAATTCATGCACGATTATTGTGCAAATATGCACAGGGAATACAATAACAATGAAAGTGGATTGGGATCATCTACAATTTTTTCTGGTTTTGTCACGAACCAAGACCTTGACCAATGCAGCACGCGTGATTGGGGTCGAACATAGTACCGTCGCCAGACGCATTCAGGCTTTGGAACAGGCTTTAGGCACCACTTTATTTAAACGTGAAGCAACGGGTTATGAGCTTACCCTTGAAGGTATGGCGCTAGTGCCACGTGTTGAACAAATGGAACAGGCCTTTTTACAGATTGATAAACCTCATCAGCCCTTACAGGGACGTGTGCGAATTGGCACACCCGAAGGCTTTGGTACTGCATTTTTAGCCCGTTTGCTGGCGGAGTTTTCGATCCAATATCCATTGCTCACCATTGACCTGATTCCCGTACCGAAAATGATCAAGCTATCGCACCGTGAAGCGGATATTGTGGTGTCGATCGAGCGTCCAACGTCGGGGCCTTATATTATTACGCGGCTCTCTGATTATTGTTTAAAGATTTATGGCAGTCAGCACTATCTGGCACAAAACCCGCCAATTCGTGGGCTGGATGATTTAACCCAGCATCGTTTCGTCAATTATATTGATGATCTGGTGTATAGCCCTGAGCTGTATTGTCTGGAACGTTTACCCTTGAAGCTAAGCGCCAATTTCCGGAGCAGCAGTATTCTGGCACAACAAATTGCAGTGAGTGCAGGCGCGGGACTGGCCATCTTGCCCAAGTTTCTGGCCGATGATAAACCTGAGCTTGAAGCCGTGTTACAACAGCAAGTGCGCTTTACCCATACCTTCTGGATGCTGACATTTGTTGATCTACAACATGATCCGCGCATCAAGCTGGTTTGGGATTATTTACGTAAACAGGCAGATCAATACCAACAGTTACTGGTGGATTAAACCCATTCAAGTAAAGCATAAAAAAGCCGATCTCTATAGATCGGCCTTTAATCAATTCACTATGATTTACTGCACCAGTTCTCGACCGAGTTTTTTCATTCTTGGCTTATACAGCAACTGATAGGTCACCGCCAACAGAATCACCCATAATGGACTGACATAGAGTGCTTTTAAGGTATCTGGTTCCAATGCCAAGATCACCAGTGCAAATAGCAAGAAGGCAATCACGACATAAGACATGAATACACCACCTGGCATTTTGAACTTCGATTGAGCATGCAATTCTGGGCGTAACTTACGGTAGCGGATATAGCACACCATAATCAGACTCCAGACACTGATGAACAGGATCACACAGAGGGAGCTTGCCAAAGTAAAGGCTTCAAGGGTATTCGGTACAAAGTATTGCAGTACTGCCCCACCCATAATGAACACACATGAAAAGATAAGACCATTGGCAGGTACGGCACTTTTTGATAACCGCCCAAATGCATTCGGTGCCTGACCATCTTTAGACAGACCAAACAACATACGGCTGGTCGAGAATACCCCACTGTTCATGGAAGACATGACCGAAGATAGCACCACCAGATTCATGATAATGGCTGAGGTCACAATCCCCGCATTCATGAATAATTCCACAAATGGACTCTTGTCGGCACGGATAATATTCCATGGCGTGACCGACATCACTACCAGTAAAGCCAGTACATAAAACAGGATGATACGGATCGGAATCGCATTAATCGCTTTTGGCAAGTTCTTATGCGGATCTTTGGTTTCAGCCGCGGTCGTTCCAATCAGCTCTACCCCGACAAAGGCAAAGACTGCGATCTGGAAGCCCGCCAAGAAACCATCCAGTCCTTTAGGGAACATCCCGCCATGAGACCAGACATTACTGAGCGATGCGACCGTCCCATGCGGAGCCTGAAAATGGCTAAAGATCATATAGCCACCAACGCCAATTAAACCGAGGATAGCCAGAATCTTGATCAAGGCAAACCAGAATTCAACTTCACCAAACAAACGTACCGTCAGCAGATTTAAGAACAGCACAAACAGGACACAGCCTGCACTGATCGCGGCCTGCCCGATCGGGGTAAACATGGTCCCTTCGGGCAGCCAGAAGGTTAAATAATTGATCACGGCGGCCAGATCGGCAATCCCGACCAGTACCCAGCCCAACCAGTAGGTCCAGCCTAGATAATAACCAGCCCAAGGCCCAATCAGGTCATGAGCCATATCCACAAAAGATTTATAGTGTAAATTTGCCAGCAGCAACTCGCCGAGTGCACGCATCAAAAAGAAAAACATCCCGCCGATAATCATGTAAATAAACAGAATCGATGGGCCTGCAAGTGAAATGGTTTTTCCTGAGCCCATGAACAGGCCCGTACCGATGGCACCACCAATTGCAATCAGTTGCAAATGGCGGTTAGAGAGTTTGCGCTGCAAGTCATGGGGCGACTGTTCGCCTTCTGACTGTTGATGTGTAACCGTCATAACAAAAAGTTCCTTTTTACGATTCCCTCATGAGCCAGCCTGTTATTGTTGTGCTATTGCTAGCCGTCCATTCCTGCGGGCTGACTCATTTTTAATTGCAAGAAAATACGTATCTCACTACGTTTTATCTACTGCAAATACGTTACTTTTCTTCTTTTTTTATATTTTTTAAGCAAAAATAAAGCGGATCGCTTTATTTTTGTGCTGCAACAACTGCAATTTCGATCAACCACTTTGGATTCACCAGATCAGCCTGAATGGTTGCACGTGAAGGCGCAACATGACCTTTTAACCAGTCAATCCAAATGGTGTTGACCACAGGGAAATCTGAAAGATCTTTCAAAAACAGTTGCGCAGATAGCAAACGAGATTTATCTGTCCCTGCTGAAGCAAGTAACTGTTCGATGGTTGCAAGAACTTCACGGGTTTGTCCTTCAATATCCAGATCCGCATTTTTAGGCACCTGACCAGACAAATACACCACCTTATTGAATACGGTTACCGCACTCATCACTTCGTTGGTGTTGATCTTTTGAATATCTGAATTTGACATGATTATTTCCTTATTCCTGATTGATAAAATTGACACGTGCCGTCACGCCGCACATCAGTTCATAACCGATCGTGCCTGAGGTCGCTGCGACATCGTCAATAGGTAAAATTGTTCCTGTGCTGGATTGGCCCCATAGCACCACTTCACTACCCACTTGCGCATCACTGATCGGGGTTAAGTCCACCGCCAACATATCCATGCTGACACGACCAATGGTTCGGGTCCGAATCCCATTGACCAGTACTGGCGTACCTGTCGCTGAAATGCGTTGGTAACCATCGGCATAACCACAAGCCACAATACCGATCCTGATTGGTTGTTCGGCCACATAGCTGGAACCATAACCAACACTTTCATTGGCATTGAGCTGCTGCACAGCAATGATTTCACTGCGCAAGCTCATGGTCGGTGCAAGACCCCAGTCCTGAATGCTGTGTTTGGGGTAATCGGGAGAACTGCCGTACAGCATGATGCCGCCACGCACGTAATCCGATTGCAATTGATTTTGATATCTTAAGATTGCAGCACTGTTACTGACCGATCTTTCGCCTGGTAAATCCTGAATCGTGGCTTCAAATTCGCTAAGTTGATAGTCAATGCCCTTCTGACCAAAACGCTCTCCATCCGCATCAGAAAAATGCATCATATGGGTAATACTGGCAATTTTGTCTGATTGGCTAAGTTGCTGCCAGATCTCACGATATTGCTGTGGCTTGAAACCCAAACGGTTCATGCCACTATTCATTTTCAGGAAAATCTCAAACTGCGCTGGATACGGATGGTGCTGCAACCAGACCATTTGCTGCTCGCTATGCACCGTAAAACTTAATTGGTACTGTGTACAATCAAACAGGTCTTGTGGAGAGAAAATTCCTTCAAGCAGTAAAATCGGGCCTGTCCAGCCTAAAGTACGCAGACGTTTTGCTTCCTCGATATCGAGTAAAGCAAAACCATCGGCACTTTTAAAAGATTCATAGACCCGTTCAATTCCATGCCCATAAGCATTGGCTTTGACCACAGCAAAGACTTTGCTGTCGGGTACAGACTGCCTGACCACTGCCAGATTCTGGCGTAAGGCTTGAGCATGGATCACCGCAGTAATCGGACGAGGCATACTAAACTTCCTTGTAAACCATATTTATGCGGCGTGTGAATAACGCTGAATAGATAAACCATCTGTACTGATATCTGGGCGATGATTCATTACCAGATCACTGATCAATTTGCCAGAACCACATGCCATGGTCCAACCTAATGTACCGTGACCTGTATTCAGGAACAGATTCTTATATTTTGTTGCACCAATAATCGGGGTACTGTCTGGGGTCATCGGACGTAAGCCTGTCCAGAACGAGGCCTGAGTCAAGTCGCCACCCGGGAACAAGTCCTGAGTCACCATTTCCAACGTGGCACGGCGATCTTCTTTCAGACCTAGGTTAAAACCACTCAGTTCTGCCATACCACCGACACGAATACGCTCGTCAAAACGGGTTAAGGCAACTTTATAGGTTTCATCCAGTACCGTTGATTGAGGTGCAAATTTTGGTTCCACAATTGGAATAGTCAGTGAATAACCTTTCACTGGATAAACAGGTAAATTCAGCTCAAGCGGCTTGAGGAAGTCACGTGAATAACTACCAAAGGCCAAGACATAGCGATCGGCAGTCAGGACTTCACCATTGACCACAACACCTTTGATCTGATCGCCTTCAACAATCAGATTTTCGACATTTTGATCGAATTTGAAATCTACGCCCAAGTCTTGCGCCAGTTTTGCCAAAGCATTGGTAAACAGGTAACAATCGCCTGTTTCATCATTCGGCAAATGTAAACCACCCACCAGTTTATCGGTAAAGGCTAAGGCGGGTTCGACAGCACCCAGCTCTTGAGCGTTCAACAAATCAAAATCAACGCCACATTCTTTGAGTACTTCAATATCACGCTGCACCGCTTCAAGTTGTGCTTCGCTACGGAACACCTGTAGCGTACCCTTGGCACGGTTTTCATAGTTGATGCCTGTTTTCGCTCTTAAGTCACGTAAGCAGTCACGGCTGTATTCTGCAACACGCATCATACGTTCTTTATTCACCGCATAGCTTTGTGGATTACAGTTTTTCAGCATCTGTGCCATCCACTGCAACTGCCACATGCTGCCATCAATATTAATGGCTAACGGTGCATGATGCTGGAACATCCACTTGACGGCTTTAAAAGGAATACCGGGAGCAGCCCACGGCGTTGAATATCCTGGGGAGATTTGGCCTGCGTTACCAAAGCTGGTTTCTTTTGCAGGTCCTGATTGACGGTCAAGCACCGTCACTTGCGCACCTTGTTGTGCAAGATAATAGGCACTTGCCACACCAATGACGCCACTTCCTAAAACGATTACGCGCATTGTCGTTCCCTCACGCACACACTAGTTTATTTAACTAGTATATTTTTGGATCAATAGTTTTTTTCACTGATTTTATAGGTATAATCTAGGTAATTTGATGTTTTCGTCACGGAAAAATTAAAATAAAAGGGAATATATGATGCGTAAATTAGACCGTATTGATCGCCTGATTTTAGATATTTTGCAACGTGAAGGACGTATTGCGATTAGTGAACTGGCTTCACGGGTCAACTTATCGACCACGCCTTGTTCAGAACGGGTCAAGCGCTTAGAACGTGAAGGCATCATCATGGGCTACTACGCCCGACTTAATCCAGAATATGTCGATCGTAACCTGTTAGTGTTTCTGGAAATTAAACTGTCAGCAAAATCAGGCGATGTATTTGATCAGGTCGCACGTGATTTGGTGGATATCCCAGAAGTATTGGAATGCCATCTGATTTCAGGAGAGTTTGATTATCTGGTAAAGGCGCGTCTTAAAGAAATGAGTGCCTACCGTCGTCTCTTAGGGGATTTACTGAAAAAACTGCCAGCCTCTGCTTCTTCGCATAGCTATGTGGTGATGGAGGAAGTGAAAGAATCTTTGTATCTGGATATGGGTGTGTAGCATCCAGCAATAAAAAAGCCCTTTTCAGGGCTTTTATTCAAACAGCAGTAAGACTACTCATCTTCTTCATCGTAAATATAGCTCATACAACCCCAGCCATCATATTCACCATTAAACTCTTGCGCGATACGGGTCATCCATTCTTCCAGATCCGCAATATCTTCGTATTCGAGCGTCATGTTAACGTGAATATTCAGAACCCACAGATCAGAACCGTCCGAATGCTGTTCTTCCTGAAACAGGGAAATTTTCTGTTCTTGATGCAAAAGGTGTAAAGCACATTTTTCAATCTGTTCCTGCTTCTCAAAAACAATCGAAAATTCAACTTCATGTGGCTCATTCAAGTCATTGCCATCTTCAACCATTTGCCACAGTACGTTGCCGTTATCATTATCTGGAAATTTGTCATAGTCACGTGTCATATGCATATCCTTTGTTGTGTTTTGGAGTTGATATTTGGCTATAGGTTAACCGATTTTTATTTCAATTTTTATACGTGTTAATAGCAATATTGTAGTCAAAAAATGATCAACCCAAAATATCGTGGCTTACTGATTTTCAATACAGTCCAAGCACAACACCACCTGATCTAAACAACGAATCCCATTTTCATAAATTGGTGCTGGATAATCTCTAAACACATCACGTTCTATGTGCGACATACGAAAGCCACATTTTTGATAAAGTGCCAATTGATCCAGACTGGAGTTGCCCGTCTTGACCCATAAAGTATGGATATGCATCTGTTTGGCAGATTCAATTGCATGTTGAATCAATCTTTTAGCCAAGCCCTGCCCTTGATGGTTTTCGGCCACAGTCAGATTTTTAATTTCAGCTTGATCATTCGTTTCCAGTAAACACAACTGGGCAATGATCTGTGCCCGCTCATCCAGTATGAGGAAGAGATTCGATTGAAACAGATAACTTGAAACTTGCGCCCAATCTGGATCGGCTTCGAGCAGCAAAGTCTTGAGTTGTGCTTGTTGCGCAGGCAGCAAGGTCTGCCAGAGCACCTGTTGAATCGAATACATCAGCCTGCCTATTTATTATTGTCTTTTAAAATTTTACCTCAGAATGAATTTCAATTTCATGCAACTTAAGTGGATGCTGAAATGCTAGATAGGCAGCATGTAGTGCCATGCGTTTTAAATGAAACTTGGCAGGCTCAGGATGATAGAGCTTATCGCCCATGATCGGATGACCAATGTGCATCATATGCACCCGCAGTTGATGTGAACGACCTGTCACTGGCTCCAAACGAACACGACTTTGATCAGTTGCCGCATCATAGTGGATGCGTTGAAATAAGGTTTTGGCTTGCTTGCCCAGCTCAAAATGGACGATCTGACGTGGACGGTTTTCCCAATCGGTAATTAGCGGAACGTCAACACTGCCCTCGGCCTGAATCTCACCTTGTACCAGTGCTTCATAGTATTTTTTGACGGTTCGAGCCTGAAACATTTTACTAACCGCCACTTCTGCTTCCCGATGCTTGGCAAACATCAACAGCCCAGAGGTCGCCATATCCAGACGATGCGTCACTTTGGCAGCTGGATGCTGTTCTAAAACCCGTAAATAAGCACTGTCTTGATGCTCGGGTAAACGCCCCATGACAGACAATAGTCCCGCAGGCTTATTCACCACAATCAAGTCCTCATCTTCATAGATGATTTCTAAAGCATGTTGCGGAGGAGCATAAATAAAGTTGTCGTTTAAAGGCATAAGAAAATAAGCAGGCAGACAAAGGGACAAAATGAGCAGCGATTATAGTGCTGCAAAACAGTTTCGCAACAGGCTTATTTTATAGGCAAGGCAGTTGAATCATTAAGAATGGACTTTAATGCCTTTGCTTAAGTTATCTTTATATTTCTCTTCCAGAATGACAATGTCCCGATTTAAAAAGGCAATCAGGTAGTCTTTTGCCCGCGCCAGACTCAACTGTTTAAATGCAATGGTCTCTTTGGTTTTACGAGTCACCAATCCAAAGACATCTTTTTTAGGGACAATCACCACAAGATTACTATCCAGCTTGAATTCCAGTTGTTGTGATTTGGCATAAGCGTCCAGCGTAATTGCAAGGGTTTGATCGGTATCACGATCGGTCACGATAAAACTGGTATCGGCACCATTGAGCTGTAACTGACGAACCAGTTGCTGACGCCAGCTCATCTCTTCAAATTTGCTTAAAATCGTGGTCAGGTCAAATGTCCCCATCGCATCAATTTCATTGCGATTCATCTGATGTGGATAGCGAATTTTAAGTTCAAACTGATTCATTATTGTATTGACCTGTTCCTGTGATCATGTTTTGATTTTTAGGTATAGAAAAATTATATCATTTTGTTTTTTAATATAAAAATATCGATTTATCTTCATATTGGCAGGATTACAGGATGGATGTCACATTCATTTTTGATTTTATTGATGCAGTTTTTATTATTTAGCGCTGATTATTATTTTCTATTTGGTTAAATTTTTTAGGGTATCAAGGGAAAACAGAGGTTGTTTACTTCAACACCTATGACTTTGTAAGCCATAACCTTTGCCTATAAACTTTTGATCTATAGCGTCCTAAGCCGAATCGAGACCTTTTGGGTACGTACACACTTGCTTTGTAAGCATCGGTGCATGCTACTCTTTTCGATCCCTTTCACACCCTTGAGACATAGTTTAGGCAGATCACGGTGGGATTGTTTTCCTAAAAAGTGCTATTTTTAACGCTCAATGAAATAAATTTGCATACTAAAAGTCAAATATTGAAATATTTCCCACTTCCAGTAAAAAACTACGATTTATATTTCGATAAATTCAAATTTACATGTGTATTTTTTCAAATACGGCCTCTAATTTAGGCCCAAATCACCATTATCGCGGCGACAATGACCAGCCACAGACCCAAATGATCAGTTTTGGCGAGCTTTTCTTTAAAGAAAAAGGCCGAAATCAATAGACTGAATAGAATTTCCACCTGCCCTAATGTTTTGACAATCGCCACGGTTTGCATACTCATCGCACTAAACCAGCCGACTGAAGCCAGAAAACTACAGATACTCACTCTCAAGGTCAGCCCGACACGCTGCCACATTTTATACAGCGTCGGTCGACTAAAAAATCCGAGATAGATCAGTAATACGATGCATTGAAAACTGATCAGACTGCACAGCACCCAAGCGGCACGATGTAGAAATGGCAACATGCTCAGTTCCAGACTGGCTTCACGCACCAATAAAGAGGTGATGGCAAAGCACAGCCCACTGCCCAATCCAATCATCAAGGTTTTTAAGGACAAATCAGATTGTTGCTTACCTTTACTGAGTAAAAATACTGCCAATGCACCAATCACTACCCCGACCCAGCCCCATGTACTGAGATGTTCTTGCAAGAACAGCACACCGACCAAGGCGGCCAAGATCGCTTCACTTTTGGCGAGTCCCACGCCAATGGCATAGTTCTTTTGTTGAAAAAGTTGCACCATCAAGGCAGTCGCATAGATCTGGCTAATGCCTGCAATGACGATATAGAACCAGAATTTATCGGAAAAATGCACGGATGCGGTGACGGGCTGATGCAGATAGAGAAAGGCCAAATAGCTAAAGGCAAAAATGGGTGAAAAGATGAATCGGGCCAGTGTGGTGCCGTAGACATCCACAGTGGTACTGAGTTGTTTTTGAAATGCATTGCGCCAAGCCTGCATAAATGCAGCCATCAGGGTGAACAGAATCCAAGTGATCATCATAAGCTTGAACGCAATATCAAAAGTGAAGCTAATTTACGCTGTTCTGACTGGTTTTTCGATAGTCGCCAGTGCTTAAAAACTTAAATCATCAAAGTCTTTCACTTTGGACAAATAGATGGGTGCCTGATCGATTTTGCTCCACGTTTCTTTAAACCTTGGATCCACTTCTTCATCTTCACTCATATTTTTCCGTATCACTTTTTTGCCTGTTAAAAAGTTAATACTGGTTTGGCTTTGAATGAGAGGGCCATGATTATTTGAATCATCATAACCAATCAGACGTAGATCATTGCCTTCTAAGCGAAACAGATAACGCCAATAACCATAACGTCCATGCGAATAATAGGCACTCAATAGATTATTTTTAATTTCCATCCATAACTCAGGTGGGAAATAGACGCCACCATCTTCATTTTCCGAGCTAAAACAACTGAGGTTACTGACAATAGCTTTGTATTTGCCTTTTTCATTCAGCAATACGATTACACCACGGCGGTTACGGTCTAAATGTCCACGATATTCATCATGCACAAAGGCTTTGGGATCAGTGGCTTTGACGATCAACACCACATCCTTCAAACCATCTTTATTGAGGTCGCCTTCAATGGCTTGAAAGAGTTGATATTTCGCAGGGACATAGACTTTATAGGTGACTTTATCTTTGCGGAGTTTCAGTTCTTCTGCTGTTGGTTGTTCTTGGGCAAAGGCTGTTTGCGGCAGTATAGATAGGCTTGAACAAGCCAAGATGAATGCAATGCATTGTGTTTTTATCATCATTTTTAATTCTTCATTCAGGTTGTTATTGCTGTTATGACACTTATATAGAATGGCTGAGTTTCTCTTGTTTTTTCGAACGAATCCAGCGTACTGTGACGATCACTAAAATAATCACCAAAACCGTAATTACCACAGGCATGATAAAAGCCAAAATCGACAATAAGATCGAGCCAATCAGTTCACCTGTAGCTACTACAAAATTACCCAGTCCACCTGTGGTTGCTGTCGAAACCCCGCGTGCTGCTACGGTACTCATTTGCACCACGCCTGCTGTTCCACCACCAACAATCAGTGCCGCTGCCCAAGTGGCAAACTGGGACATTTCTCCACTACTGACCGCCATCGTGGTCAGCGTACCTGCCACCACAGCCGCAGGTGTGGCAATGGTATCTAATAGGTTATCCACCCAAGGTACATAGTAAGCTGCAATTTCACAGATCGTAGCAAAGCCCAGCGCCATACAAACTGATGGAAGTGCCAACCATTCAAAGCCTTGGGCAGGTTGATACCATCCCATGAGGGTAGCAATACTCATCGCCAACAGCGGAACAAAAACACGAAAACCACAGGCTGCGCTGAGTCCAACGCCAATACAAAGTCCTAAAATTGTTTCCATCATGGATTACCTTTTTATGCCTATGACAGGTCTTGTTATTTACATCTTATTTTTAAGGTAACAAAAAGCCCTATCAAGGGATAGGGCTTTTATTCAAACAGTGGGTAACTGTTTGGTATTTTGCGGCTTAGGCATTCTTACTGTTGAATTGATTGCCAAGGCATTTGGTACACGGAGGTAAACGATCAGTACCAATTTCTAAATAGGTGCGGTGTCCGCATTGAACACAAAAATAGAAGCCTGTTCCAGGTTTTTCGCCAGCAGTTACCATCTTTGCTCTCCATAGATTTTAGAAATGGTACATATACTATAGCGTGATAGTTTTGATTATTTATTGACCTTTCCGACGGGTGGTGATGGCGGAAAGGTGAAGAATGAAATTTATATGTTTATATCTAAAAATTACTCCCGTGAAATAAGGAAAAATAATAAATATTACCAAATATAAGACCTTCCAATAAAAGGATCAGGCATTCTATACATCATCACCCCAGTTATAAAAAACGTCATATTCATCTATATATTTACTTATCGTATTTTTTATTACTTTACTAATATCTTCATTAATATTTTCATGTTCTCGAGTAAAAATTAAAGTTCTTTCTATCACTAGTTCACCGCTATCAATCTTAAATTTATTTTTTGATATATTTTCAGGTTTACCAATAAAAGTTAATACAGTCCCTATAGCATGACTACCTAGCCTGCAAAATATAGCTGAAGTTGAAGCCGTCTTCTCAAATTCAAATATATGTTTATTCTCCACCTCAAACCCTAATCTGAAATTACTTTTACCTGAATTAATGACTACAGAATAGAATTGTTCTATTTCTTGTCTATATAAATATAGCTCTTGTAGAGAAGTATTTATTTCTTCATATATTTTTTCTTGCAAACAAATTTTTAATACTTTATCCAGCAAATCATCAAATATTTTCAAATCTCTTTTACAAAATTGACTTTTAAAATCAAATTCTAAAAGATCAAATCCTTCTATTTTCAACTCAATAATAGCCTCTTGATTATCTCTACTCATTAGGTTTATTAGAGCAATAGCATCTTTTAATTTTTTTAGTTCAAACTGCCTATTATCACCCAAAGTAAAACTATAATTAGATTTACCAACATATGGTTCAAAGGTCATATCAAAGAAATCACCAATAAGCCTAAACTTTGCAAATTTCCTAAACTCCTTAAAGCTAAAAGGCGAGCTATAAAAATCTATATCAAAAACTAAACCGCTTGATAAATGGTCTTCTTTAAATCTGATTTTTCCCTTCTTAGGAGGTAACATTCCTAAACTTAGTTTTGCATTAGGCATTTCAAAATTCGATTTTTTAGAAGGGATACCAAATCGTTTCTCAATATTAATTAAGTTTTTAACATCTAAATCCTCTTCCAATCCTAATGAAACGTCAATCATCCTCCTGATACCATCTTCTCCCTCAATAGAGAATTGGACTGTTCCACACCCATCTTCAAAACCACATTTTTTTAAGTACTTATTTTTATTAACTATGTAATCAGAATAACTTTCTCCCATATATTTCAATAAGTTTTCCTTAAGACTTTCGCCATTTAACTTTTCAAGTCTATGTTGTTCACTATAAGTAAACGTCATAGTCTTCTTATTTAAGTTTTTGTTCTCTTCATTTTGTTCTATTTGATGAATTTTCTTAAGAATTTTATAAACTAACTCATTATCTACATGTAAAACAAATGCATTTTGTACTTCGTTAGTACCATCAAATTCTAGAAAAATGTAAAACGCTGGCATTTGTACTGTCGCCATTCTTCTAAGATTTGACATAGTAATAGGGAGTTTTCTATTTTGTTTATCCGTTGCTTTAACCTGAACTTTACATTCAAAAGCTGGCTTATGTAATTCACGAGTAGTTATATTTGGAGATATTGGGAATTCAACATAGTAGTCCCATCCGGTTTTATCAATTGCTGAACCATTCGCAATTAAACCAACTTGAGCACACCACATTGCAAAGGTACTTTCACCTAATTGTCCTAAATCTCGCATATATAAGGTATAAACCATAAAAAAACCCTACTCTAAAGTAGGGCTTTTATTAAAGATAATCAACAAGATTAGTACATTATCAAGCCACTTGACCTTCTAAAAAGTCTTGTGCAAAACGCTGTAATACCCCACCCGCTTCATAAACAGAAACTTCTTCTTCTGTATCTAAACGGCAAGTCACAGGTACTTCAACAATCTCTTCTTTACCATCTGCTGTAGCGCGTTCAATCACCAAAGTTAAAGTCGAACGCGGTGCAATATTACCAATTACGCTATAAAGCTCCGTACCATCTAGCTTTAAGGTTTTACGGTTTACACCTGCTTTAAACTCAAGCGGTAAAACGCCCATACCGACCAAGTTAGTACGGTGAATACGCTCAAAACCTTCAGCCACAATCGCTTCAACACCTGCAAGACGTACACCTTTCGCTGCCCAGTCACGACTTGAACCCTGACCATAATCCGCACCCGCCACAATGATCAACGGTTGCTTACGGTTCATGTAGGTTTCAATCGCTTCCCACATACGCATCACTTCGCCTTCAGGCTCGACACGCGCTTTTGAACCTTGCTTAATGGTACCGTCTGAACGGACTACCATTTCATTAAACAGTTTCGGATTCGCAAAGGTTGCACGTTGTGCCGTCAAATGGTCACCACGATGGGTTGCGTATGAGTTGAAGTCTTCTTCAGGTACGCCCATTTTATGTAGGTATTCACCCGCAGCCGAATCCATCAGAATCGCATTCGATGGTGACAAGTGATCGGTGGTGATATTGTCACCCAAGATTGCCAACGGACGCATATTGGCTAAAGTACGTGGTGCAGCCAACGCCCCTTCCCAATATGGTGGACGGCGGATGTAAGTACTTTGCGGACGCCAGTCATATAACGGACTTTCAGCTTGTTCAAATTCGCCTAAGTCAAACATTGGAATATAGACTTTACGGAACTGTTCAGGCTTCACCGCTTCTTTCACAAGTGCATCAATTTCAGCATCTGAAGGCCAGATATCTTTCAGGTAAATTGGATTACCGTCTTTGTCTGTACCCAGCGCATCTTTTTCGATATCAAAACGAATCGTTCCTGCAATTGCATAGGCCACAACCAACGGCGGAGATGCCAAGAATGCCTGTTTTGCGTATGGATGGATACGACCATCGAAGTTACGGTTACCCGAAAGCACGGCGGTTGCATACAGGTCACGATCAATGATTTCTTGTTGAATCACTGGGTCAAGTGCGCCTGACATGCCGTTACAAGTGGTACATGCATAAGCCACGATACCAAAACCAAGTTTCTCAAGGTCTTTAAGTACGCCCGCTTCTTCAAGATACAGTGCAGCCGCTTTTGAACCTGGTGCAAATGATGATTTCACCCAAGGCTTACGCACTAAACCTAGCTCATTGGCCTTACGTGCCAACAGACCTGCGGCAACCGTGTTACGTGGGTTAGAAGTATTGGTACATGAGGTAATGGCAGCAATGATAATCGCGCCATCTGGCATTAAGCCATCGGTACGGTTCTCAACTACACCAGCAATACCTTTCTCTTTCAAGTCAGCGGTAGAAACACGTGCATGCGGATTTGAAGGGCCTGCAATGTTACGTGTCACCGTTGAAAGGTCAAAACGGAGTACACGTGGGTACTCAGCTTTGGTCATATCAGATGCCCAAAGACCAATTTCTTTGGCATATTGCTCAACCAATGCCACTTGCGCATCTTCACGACCTGTCAGACGTAAATAATCAATCGTGTTCTGGTCAATATAGAACATCGCAGCCGTAGCGCCATACTCTGGTGTCATGTTCGAAATGGTGGCACGGTCGCCCACAGACATGCTGTCAGCACCTTCACCGAAGAACTCAAGGTAAGCACCAACTACACGCTCTTTACGCAAGAATTCAGTTAAAGCAAGTACGATATCTGTTGCAGTGATACCTGCTTGACGTTGACCAACAAATTCAACCCCAATGATGTCAGGTAAACGCATCCAAGATGCACGACCGAGCATGACATTTTCAGCTTCTAAGCCACCGACACCGACTGAAATCACGCCAAGCGCATCGGTATGTGGCGTATGTGAATCTGTACCGACACAAGTATCTGGGAATGCCAAGCCGTCACGGTTTTGAATCACTGGAGACATTTTCTCCAAGTTGATTTGATGCATGATGCCGTTACCCGCAGGGATCACATCAACATTTTTAAAGGCTGTTTTGGTCCACTCAATAAAATGGAAACGGTCTTCATTACGACGGTCTTCCACTGCACGGTTTTTCTCAAACGCATCAGGGTCAAAACCACCGTATTCCACTGCCAAAGAGTGATCGACGATCAACTGAGTTGGCACCACAGGATTCACTTTAGAAGGATCACCGCCTTTATCGGCAATCGCATCACGCAAACCAGCAAGGTCTACCAGTGCTGTTTGACCCAAGATGTCATGACAGACGACGCGCGCTGGATACCATGGAAAATCGGTATCTTGACGACGTTCGATCAATTGCTTTAGGTATTCTGTTAAATTTTCTGCATCAGCTTTGCGTACTAGCTGTTCAGCCAACACTTTCGATGTGTACGGCAGAGTTGCATATGCGCCTGGCTGAATATCTTCAACGGCTTGGCGCACGTCATAGTATTCGAGCTGGGTACCCGCCAGCGGTTTACGATATTTTGTGTTCATTAACCACGCTCCGCCAATGGTTTAAATTCGAGGTTTTCAGGACCCGTATAGTTCGCGCTTGGACGAATGATTTTGCCGTCCTGACGTTGTTCAATCACATGCGCAGACCAACCCGCAGTACGTGCAATTACGAATAATGGGGTGAACATTGCAGTTGGAACGCCCATCAGGTGATAGCTCACCGCGCTGAACCAGTCGAGGTTCGGGAACATGTTCTTCACTTCTTTCATCACGGCTTCTAGGCGCTCAGCGATCAAATACATCTTGGTATTGTCTTGTGCTTGCGCCAAGTCGTGTGCCACTTTCTTGATCACTTCGTTACGTGGATCAGAAACGGTGTACACTGGGTGACCAAAACCAATCACCACTTCTTTTTTCTCAACGCGGCTACGAATGTCAGCTTCTGCTTCGTCTGCGTTGTCATAACGTTGTTGAATCACAAACGCTACTTCGTTCGCACCACCATGTTTAGGGCCACGTAACGCACCGATACCTCCCGTAATTGCCGAGTACATGTCTGAACCTGTCCCTGCGACTACACGAGAGGTAAATGTAGATGCATTAAACTCATGCTCTGCATACAGAATCAAAGAAGTGTGCATAGCTTGAATCCATTCTTCTGATGGCGCTTCGCCATGAAGTAAATGCAAGAAATGTGCAGCAATCGAGTCATCATTGGTTTCAACTTCGATACGACGACCGTTGTTGCTGAAGTGATACCAGTACAACAACATTGAGCCTAGGCTTGCCATCAATTTATCAGCGATGTCTTTTGCGCCCGCTTCGTTGTGGTCTTCATGTTCTGGGGTTAAGCAACCCAATACAGAGACGCCAGTACGCATCACATCCATTGGGTGTGCAGATGGTGGAAGTTGCTCAAGTGCTGTTTTCAATGCTGCGGGTAAGCCACGGAGTGCTTTTAATTTTGCTTTATAGGCTTTGAGTTCTGCTTTGTTTGGAAGTTTGCCGTGTACAAGAAGGTGTGCCACTTCTTCAAATTGGCTACCCACAGCAAGATCGAGAATGTCATAGCCACGGTAGTGTAAGTCGTTGCCGCTGCGGCCTACAGTACAGAGTGCGGTGTTGCCTGCAACTTGTCCGCTGAGTGCAACTGATTTTTTTGGTTTGAAGCCTGTTGTTGTTTCATTACTGCTCATAAGATTGTCCTTTTTATATCCTTAGGTGAATTTCGTAGCGGTGTCTTACCGAACTCTCATCTTATTTGAGGATAAGCCTTCGGCCGGACTTACTTTTGACGGATCAAAAGTAAGCAAAAATCCTTTGTTGGCCTGACGGTACTTCCCTGCTACCGCAGCCCAACGTGGCGGCATCCATGCCGCCTTCACGATCATTAATACTTTCATAAAAGAAGGTCTTAAATTCGTGAAATCCCTCTCCCTCTGGGGGAGGTTAGGAGGGGGTAAAATTATTTATTCTTCGCAAAAGTTCCATCAAGATACTGTTCAAACGCATGGTAGTTAATGCGTTCATACAATTCTTGACGGGTTTGCATGGTATCGACCACATTCTTTTGCGTGCCTTCTTTACGCAATGTCTCATAGACATTTTCTGCTGCCTTGTTCATGGCACGGAATGCAGAAAGTGGATAGAGCGCGATGCTGACATCGGCAGAAGCCAATTCTTCAGTGGTAAATAATGGCGTAGAACCAAATTCAGTGATATTGGCTAAAACAGGCACTTTGGTCGCATTTGCAAATTGCTTATACATTGCCAATTCAGTAATTGCTTCAGGGAACAGCATGTCTGCACCTGCTTCAATATAAGCACCTGCACGGTCAATCGCAGCTTGTAAACCTTCAACCGCGAGCGCATCGGTACGTGCCATGATCACAAAGCTGTCATCGGTACGCGCATCGACTGCGGCTTTGATACGGTCTACCATTTCTTGCTGAGTTACAATGGCTTTATTTGGGCGATGACCACAACGTTTAGCGCCAACCTGATCTTCGATATGCATCGCAGCAGCACCGAACTTAATCATCGACTTGGTAGTACGCGCGATATTAAACGCAGATGCCCCAAAACCTGTATCCACATCGACCAACAATGGCAGATCACACACATCGGTAATACGGCGTACATCGGTCAATACATCATCAAGGTTACTGATACCCAAATCAGGTAAACCCAAAGAACCTGCCGCAACACCACCACCAGACAAGTAGATCGCTTTATAACCTGCACGCTTTGCCAATAAAGCATGGTTGGCATTGATCGCACCCACCACTTGTAATGGTTTTTCATTTGCGACCGCGTCGCGGAATAGCTGACCAGCAGACTGTTTAGCCATGTTGTTGTTCTCCTTGATTTTGTAGCAATGTTTGCTCAACAATTTTGTAGGATGCATTGATGTGACGGTGCATCAGCATTTCAGCCAGCTCACCATCACCTTCGGCAATCGCATCTAAAATGCGGATATGTTCGTCCCAAGCTTTGCTCGGGCGATCTGGGGTATTTGAAAACTGGATGCGATACATACGGATGAGGTGATACAGCTCATCGCATAACATTTTTTCTAGGGTTTTATTGCCACTGCTTTTGATAATGCAGTAATGGAAATCGTCCTGACCTTCTTGCAGATAATAGCCTTTACCTGCTTTAAAATTTTCATCTTCAGCATGCATCCGCAGCACGTCACGCAAGGCCAAAATCTGTTTTTTATCAATATGCTGGGCCGCTAGTTTGCAGGCCAAGCCTTCTAATGATGCACGAATTTGATAGAGTTCCTTAAACTGTTGCAGTGACAATGACACCACACGCGCACCAACATGGGCAGTACGCTCCACCAGTTTCTGCCCTTCCAGACGGTGAATGGCTTCACGTAACGGGCCACGGCTAATGCCATATATCCGTGCCAGCTCAGGTTCTGAAATCTTGCTGCCCGCAGGAATTTGCCCCAACACAATTGCCGACTGAATTTGCTTAAATACGTGTTCCGTCAAGGTCATTCCCTGACTGGTGCTGATGGCTTGAGGAACAAGGGTATCTTGCATATTGTCGACAATCTCTACAGTTTTGATGATTTTATAACGAGGTATAACAAAAAATGCAATAGGATTGTCGACAATAAATTAGACTGATGCTGTCAATCCAATGGCCTTGACACACGTATATTATCTCTTGGCAGAATTATTAAAATAAGATATAAAACAATAACTTAAATTCAAAATACAGGATCAGATCTTAGGTCTTTTCACTGCCCTTTCAAAGCTGCTACTTTTTATCCTACGACCATGGTATGACAGCTTGATTGTAGACAATCTTTATAATTGAGCAATCCCGACAAATTTTGTAAGTAAATACTGCACCAAAATGTAAATAACAGCGTGCTTCATGCAGTCTTTATTGATACATTATTGGGCATCGAAGGTTCCGCTCATGCAGCGCAACTTCCCCAGACATCTATGCACTTTGTTGAAGAAAAGGACATTGTTAATGTTTCAACATATCCCACCTTATGCAGGCGATCCGATCCTTTCATTAATGGAACAGTTCAATGCTGATTCGCGTGCTGAAAAGGTTAACCTTAGTATTGGTTTGTACTATAACGAAGACAGTATCGTTCCTCAGCTTGATACCATTATCGAAGCGCAAAAACGTATTGCTCCTAAAAACACGCAAACCAAGCTTTATTTACCAATGGAAGGTTTCAAGCCTTACCGTGATGCGATTCAAGCGTTATTGTTTGGTGCAAATAGCCCTGCAATTCAACAAGGTCGTGTTGCAACAATTCAAACGCTTGGTGGTTCTGGCGCATTAAAAGTGGGTGCAGACTTCTTAAAAACCTACTTCCCGAATTCAGAAGTTTGGGTAAGCCAGCCAACTTGGGACAACCACGTTGCGATCTTCAATGGTGCAGGCATCAAGAGCAACTTCTACCCGTACTTCGATGCTGAAACACGTGGCGTTGATTTTGACGGTATGTTGTCTACTTTAAAAACATTGCCAGAACAAAGCATTGTGTTATTACACCCATGCTGCCATAACCCAACAGGTGCAGACTTGAACCCAGCACAATGGGATCAAGTGATTGTGGTATTAAAAGAACGTAACCTCATTCCATTCCTCGACATCGCGTATCAAGGTTTTGGCGATGGTATGGAACAGGATGCCTATGCAATTCGTGCTTTAGACCAAGCAGGTCTAAACTTTATTGTCAGCAACTCGTTCTCTAAAATCTTCTCACTTTACGGTGAGCGTGTTGGCGGTTTGACCTTCGTATGTGACGATGCTGAAGCAGCAAAATGCACATTCGGTCAGTTGAAAGCAACAGTACGTCGTATCTACTCTAGCCCACCAACAACAGGTGCATGGTTGGTTGATCAAGTGTTAAATGACGCTGATCTCAATCAACAATGGCAAGGCGAAGTAAAAGAGATGCGTGAGCGTATTATCAAAATGCGTAGCATCTTGAAAGATGAATTGACTAAAGCCCTTCCTGACCGTGACTTTAGCTACCTTGTGAACCAAAAAGGCATGTTTAGCTACACCGGTTTAACGGCTGAGCAAGTGGACATTCTTCGTGAAGAATATGCAATCTACTTGGTACGCAGTGGTCGTATCTGTGTTGCGGGTCTGAACATGAATAACGTTTACAAAGTTGCAAAAGCAGTGGCTGAAGTTTTAGCAAAATCTGCTGCAACAGCTTAAGTTGTAACAGATAAAAAAGGCGCTTAAAGCGCCTTTTTTATTGCTGGTTTTATGTGAATTTAGGGCTTGGCTTTGCCCCAATACTTCAATTTAGAGGTCTGTCCAATCCCGACATTAAAACAATTATTCGGATCAAGTTTCTGATAGAAATTCGCCAATGTAGGCTTGGCAATATACAGATGACCGACATTATGCTCGGCTGGATATTCAGCACGGCGTGCATCCAGCAAATGCCACATTTGATGTTCCATCGCTAAAGGATCATTGCCTTTTTTAAGGATGTAATCCTGATGAAAGACATGGCAGAAAAAGTGCCCATAATAAAGCTTATGAATGATCTGCTGTTCCATCTCCTCAGGCAGCTGCTCGACCCATTCACGATCATTACGACGTAACGCAATGTCGAGCGCCACAATATCTTCAACCTCGTCCCGATGGGTATCACGATAACGGATCGCTGCACCTGCCACCGCAAAACGATGCAAAAAGGCTTTACGTCCTTCATCCGCATCACAGACAAAGAAATTGCCTGAAGCATGCACCGTAAAATAGTCTTGTAAAAATTTTTCGGTCTGGGCTTTGCAATTATTTTCAACGCGTAACATCAGATGATGTTCATAACGATCACGATATTCGGTCATCCGTTTGGGTAAATGACTCGGTAACAAGGCCGTGACCGCTTGTAAAAGATGATCGGTCAGCCCTTTGATTTTAAATTTTTCTAAAAAGCCATCGACCTTGTCTTTCAGTGCAAAAGCTTTCGGTACATTGGCGGTGCCAAATTTTTCAATAAACAGAAAGGTATCTTTACCGTATTTTTCGCCAATATGGTAAGCATCACGATGAATATATTCCCCTGCAATCGGCAAGCTTGGCAACGACGTGAGTAAATAACGACGGATCGCGGTTAGGTCATCGGCATCATTTGTGCCAATATAGAAAACGCTGCTCTCCACCTTCTCATAGGTATCGAGACGCACCGCAAACACGCAGACTTTTCCTGCCGAACCAGAGGCTTCAAACAAACGTGATGGATCAGCATTAAAACGAGCTGGACTATCAGCATCGACTTGAGTGACATCTTGCGCATAACGCTGATCGGATGCCTGCTTTTCAACATCATCTAAAATATCTGTGGCTTGGTATTGCTGCTGCTCTAAACGGGTCAGGATTTCTTCAGGAGTTGAGCCCAAGTTCACACCGAGATGATTCACCAATTCCAGCTGACCTTGTGTATTGACCTGCGCATACAGCGCCAGTTCCGTATAAGCAGGCCCACGACGTACCAGTGCACCACCCGAGTTATTACAGACCCCACCCAATACCGAAGCGCCAATGCATGAAGAACCAATCACCGAATGTGGTTCCCGATCATAGCCTTTCAATAGCTGTTCCAGATTATCCAAAGTCGCCCCTGGCAAACAAATCACCTGCTTACCGTCATGGATCACCTGAATGCCCTTTAAACGGCGCGTACTCATCACCAACACAGGACGGTCATAATCATCGCCATAGGGTGTTGAACCACCCGTTAGTCCTGTATTGGCGGCTTGCATGATGACAATACAATCTGCATCAATCGCCGCTTGCAGCACCTGCCATTGTTCCAGCAAGGTACCCGGGATGACCACTGCAAAGACTTTACCTTCACCAAAACGACGACCTTGCCGATACTGGCGGGTACTTTGATCATCACTCAGTACATGCTGACGTCCAACAATCTGCTGTAAACGATCAATCACCGCTTTGGGAGAAAATTTTTGCATGATGGCTCCTTTAGATCATCCATATATAAACTTAGACCAACACGACAGAATCTTAGTATTTGTCATTCGAGTAGCTCATTCTTCAATACGAATCAGCCCTTTATTTGCTATCGCGATTGGCGGCAAGGATGCCGCCTGTTCCGATGCGGTAGCAGGGAAGTACCGTCATCGGAATAGAGGATTTTTGGTTACTTTTGATCCTTCAAAAGTGACAAATGCCTCTACCTCAGACATAAGCATGTCACCAAACTTGGCGGCTGTGCCTACTACTAAACTTAGAAAAGAATTCTTAAAAACCTTGTTTAATGGCTTGTACCAAACAATCTGCATTAATTTCTTGAATCGACTTGGCACCCGTCAACGTCATCGCCACCCGCATTTCCTTATCAATCAGATCGAGCAAATTCGACACCCCTTGCCCCCCTGCCGCCGCCAAGGCATAGACAAAGGCACGGCCCAATAACACCGTATCCGCACCCAAGGCCAACATCCGCACCACATCCAGACCATTACGAATGCCAGAGTCCGCCAAAATCGCCAGATCACCCTTCACTGCATCAGCAATCGCAGGCAAAGCACGTGCAGAAGACATCACGCCATCGAGCTGACGACCACCATGATTGGAGACCACGATGCCATCTGCACCAAAGCGCACAGCATCTTTAGCATCTTCAGGGTCCAGAATACCCTTGATCACCATCGGGCCATCCCAGAATTCACGAATCCACTCCAGATCTTTCCAAGAAATCGACGGATCAAAGTTAGAGCCTAGCCAGCCGATATAATCCTCAAGCCCTGTCGGTTTGCCCAGATATTTCGAGATATTGCCCAAATCATGCGGACGACCGCACATCCCAACATTCCATGCCCAATGCGGATGCAACATAGACTGCATATAACGACGCATCGCCGCATTTGGGCCACTCATCCCTGAATGAGCATCACGATAACGCGCACCTGGCACAGGCATATCTACGGTAAATACCAGTGTCGAACAACCTGCCGCTTTGGCACGTTCCAAAGCATTGCGCATAAAGCCACGGTCACGCAAAACATAAAGCTGGAACCACATTGGACGCTGAATTGCAGGTGCAACTTCCTCGATCGGACAAACCGAAACCGTCGACAAAGTAAATGGAATTCCCTTTTTATCCGCTGCCACTGCCGCCTGAACTTCACCGCGACGCGCATACATACCTGTTAAACCTACAGGTGCCAAAGCCACCGGCATTGAAAGCGTTTCATTAAACAGTTTGGTTTCCAAACTGAGTGTAGACATATCGTTCAGCACCCGTTGACGCAAAGCGATATCAGAAAGGTCCTGTACATTGCGTTTTAAGGTATGTTCCGAATAGGCACCACCGTCGATGTAATGAAATAAAAATGGCGGTAAACGACGTTGTGCCGCAGCACGATAATCATTGCCAGAAGAAATAATCATTTTGAGTCAACTCTTGTTAAACGTGTTGCACGTTTCTGGCGAGCTTCATCTTCGTCCAGCGCACGTACATGATTAATCACAAATTCAATATGACCACACACCGCTTGGCGCGCAGCCTCCGGATCTTTACGATCAATCGCATCCATCACCTGAAAATGCTGCTCACTAAGCAAATCACCATTAACAGGATCGTTATAAACTTTCTTGCGTCCCAGTAAGACGTTGTATTGCAACAAGTCAAACAAGCCGCGCATCATCTGGATCAACACAAGATTGTGTGAGGCCTCAGCAATCGCCAGATGGAATTCTGCATCTGCAACCGCGGCCTGAGCCGAATCCCCTGCATTTTGATGGCGGCTAATCTCATCAAAATAATGATGGATTTTGGCACGATCTTCAGGCGTTGAACGCAATGCTGCATACCACGCAGTTCCACCTTCCAATAACAAACGGGCTTCTTGCACATCAAAACGGTACAGCGGATCTTCTTCAATCAGGTTACTAATCGGATTCACAATCAACTGTTGTGACCATTGTTCTGGCAATTGCTGAATATAAGTCCCATCACCACGGCGGCTACTCAGCACGCCCTGACTATTCAATTGCTGAATCGCTTCACGTAAGGACGGACGAGACACTCCCAAGCTGGTTGCAAGCTGACGCTCAGCTGGCAAACGATCACCTTGTTTCATCTGACGCTGCTCAATGAGCGCCTGTAATTTCATGACCACTTGATCGGAGATTCTCATCACATTTCCTTGATTAGCGTTATGGAATCATCCACGGCACCAGATAAGCCTGAACCGTGACGATGATGCCAACAAAGACAGTAAATATGATGCTATGTTTTACCGTGAAACGGAACAAGTCTGACTCTTTTCCAACGAGACCTACCGCTGCACAGGCAATCGCAATCGATTGTGGTGAAATCATCTTGCCCGTCACGCCGCCACTGGTATTGGCTGCCACCAGCAATACTTCTGGAATTCCAATTTGCTGGGCTGTGGTCGCTTGTAAAGCCGAGAACAAGGCATTTGATGACGTATCTGAACCCGTCAGGAATACACCCAGCCAACCCAAGAATGGCGAGAAGAAAGTAAAAGCATGACCTGTGTGTGATAATGCTAGCGCCAGAGTCGCAGAAAGACCTGAATAGTTAGCAATAAAAGCAAAGGCCAACACCATCCCAATCGAATAAATTGGCGTTTTTAATTCATTCAATGTTTCGCCAAAGGTAGTGACCGCCTCACGCGTTCTCATTTTCAGGAAAATGATGGTGATGATGGCCGCAATAAAAATAGCCGTACCTGTGGCAGAGAACCAGTCAAATTTATAGATCGCTTCATAAGCTGTAGTTTCAGGTACAATCGGCGCCATTTTTTCTACCAGCTTATGCAGATACGGCACTTCAATTTTAAAAATCCAGTCCGCCAATGCCCCATCTTTGGCAAACAAAGCCTTAAAGGGTTGAATACTCCAGATGGTCACCATCACGGTTAAGATCATAAACGGAGACCATGCTTTGGCAATCTGCGCAATGCTATAGCGTTGTGGCATATGCTCTGCTGAGCTTGTATCTTGTGGCTCTACACCCTCAAAACGGAAAATATGCTTTGGTTTCCAGACGCGGAATAACAAGGTGAGACTGACCAATGAGGCAATCGCGGCAGTAATATCAGGCAGTTCTGGCCCCAGAAAATTCGAGGTCAGGTATTGTGCAATGGCGAAGGCACTCCCGCCAACCAGTACTGCAGGCCAAGTTTCTTTCACTCCACGCCAGCCATCCATGATCGCCATAATCCAGAACAGCACAATGATGGTTAGAAAAGGCAACTGGCGACCCACCATCTGGCTGATTTCCATGGTATCCACACCAGATACCTGCCCTGCCACAATAATTGGAATACCCATTGCACCAAAGGCCACAGGCGCAGTATTCACAATCAGACACAGCCCAGCGGCATAAAGTGGTTTAAAGCCTAGTCCGACTAATAATGCCGCGGTAATCGCAACTGGCGCACCAAAACCTGCCGCACCTTCAAGGAAGGTCCCAAAAGCGAAACCGACCAGTAGCATTTGTAAGCGCTGGTCTTCGGTAATCGATAAAATACTGGAGCGAATGACGTCAAACTGCCCTGTTTTCACTGAAATTTTATACAGAAAAACGGCACCGATAATAATCCAGGAAATCGGCCATAAACCGTAGATAAAACCATACACAACAGAAGCAAATGCCATTTCAACGGGCATTTGATAGAAGAATAAAGCAATCAGCATGGCAATAATCACAGTGCAGGTTCCCGCAACACTGCCTTTTAAACGAAATACAGCCAAAGCCAAAAAGAAGAAAATAATCGGAATCAGCGCAACCGCACTGGATAGCCAGATATTATTTAAAGGGTCATAAATTTGTTGCCACACATTTAGCATTCTCATCTCCTTGAAATGCTGGGCGTCATTTTGTTTTCACTTCGATATTTAACGAATCTTCCCAATATTGGTATGACCAATATTCCATAAATAAGCAAATCCAACCCATTTGCAATCTTTACGCATCTTAATTATATGAATTATCAGGATCAACCCCACTGCAACCACAATAATTGGTATGACCAATAATAATTAAACTAAATCAACCCTTTTCTATCAATCTTCTTATTTCACATTCGACTAAAGTCTTATGAAAGGATTGTCTTTACGGCAACTCTACGAAGTTGAACTCAACCGTAATCACTCGATAAAGAACTATAAATATGACTTCTTGGCGATATCTGTATAATGTGTTCACAACTCAAATCACATCACTATGAATTGAACAATATGACTCAACTGACTTGTTTTAAAGCCTATGATATTCGCGGCAAACTCGGCACAGAACTGAATGAAGAGATTGCTTATAACATTGGTCGTGCCTATGGACAGATCTATCAACCTAAAACTGTAGTCATTGGTTGTGATATCCGTTTAAGTAGCGAAGGCTTAAAACAGGCAACCATTCGTGGTTTGAATGATGCAGGCATCAATGTGCTTGATTTGGGTATGACAGGTACAGAAGAAGTCTATTTCGCAGCCTTCCATTTAGATGTACAAGGCGGTATTGAAGTGACTGCCAGCCACAATCCAATGGATTACAACGGCATGAAATTAGTGCGTGAAAATGCTCGTCCTATCAGTGCGGAAACAGGCTTAAAAGAAATTCAGGCACTAGCAGAATCAGGACAATTCACTGAAGTTACAAATAAAGGTACCACCCAAAACTACAATATTTTGCCTGAGTTCATCGAGCATCTGCTCACCTATATCGATCCGCAAAAAATTCGTCCACTCAAGCTAGTGGTCAATGCGGGCAATGGTGCCGCAGGCCATGTGATTGATGCCATTGAACAAAAATTCCAGCAACTCAACATCCCTGTGGAATTTATTAAAATTCATCATGAAGCTGATGGCAACTTCCCAAATGGTATTCCTAACCCAATTTTAATTGAAAACCGCGACAGTACCCGTGATGCGGTGCTGCAACATCAAGCCGATATGGGCATTGCCTGGGATGGTGACTTTGACCGTTGCTTCCTGTTTGATGAAAAAGGTCAGTTTATTGAAGGATATTACATCGTCGGTTTATTGGCACAGGCCTTCCTGATCAAACAATCAGGTGAGAAAATCGTGCATGACCCACGTCTGATCTGGAATACCTTTGATATCGTCGATCAATATCAAGGCATTGCGGTACAGTCAAAATCAGGACATGCTTTCATTAAAGATGTGATGCGTGAACACAATGCAGTGTATGGCGGTGAAATGAGCGCGCATCATTATTTCCGTGATTTTGCCTATTGTGACAGCGGTATGATTCCATGGTTACTCACCATTGCATTGCTTTCAGAAACAGGACAATCGCTTTCAACACTGGTTGAAAACATGATTGCCAAATTCCCGTGCAGTGGCGAGATCAACTTTAAAGTGGCTGACACACAAGCCACCGTACAAAAAATCTTTGATCATTATGCTGACCAGAATCCTCAGGTAGACCGCACCGATGGCGTTAGCCTCGATTTTGGTGCTTGGCGCCTGAATGTACGTGCATCAAATACTGAGCCATTATTGCGCTTAAATATCGAAAGCCGTGCAGACAAAAATCCGCAACCGATGCAGCATTATGTTGATGAGTTAACAGCTTTGATTCAGGGCTAATCTATTCATGTCATAAAAAAGGAGCTTCATGCTCCTTTTTTATTACCACCAGATTCAGTTAAAACCGTTTGGATTTTGCTTTTGCCAGTTCCAGCTATCTGCCAGCATATCTTCCAAAGTATATTGGGGTTGCCAACCGAGCTCAGTTTTAGCCCGCGAAGCATCTGCATAAAATGCGGCCAAATCTCCGGCTCTCCGCTCCGCAAATTCTGTCGGAATCTTAATCCCATTCACTTTCTCAAAGGTTTCTTTAATTTGTAGAACTGAAATTGGAGCTCCGGTTCCAATATTCCAAGCTCGGCAACCTTTATTGTTGAGACGATTGGAAACAGCCAGCACATGAGCTTTCGCCAAATCAACCACATGAATAAAATCTCGCTCACAAGTGCCGTCTTTGGTTGGATAGTCATTGCCAAAAATAGACAGTTTTTCACGACGTCCTACCGCTACTTGTGTGACATAGGGCATTAAATTATTTGGAATACCCTGAGGATCTTCTCCAATCTGGCCACTTTTATGTGCACCGACTGGATTAAAATAACGTAGCAAGGCAATCGACCATCTTGAGTCTGCCAGCGCCATCTTTTCTAGCATCTGTTCAATAATCAGTTTGGTATAACCATAATTATTATTTGGCAAACTTAGAGACATATCTTCTTGATAAGGTGAAGGATTTAACTCACCATATACCGTTGCAGATGAACTAAATGCTAAGCTAAAAACACCTGCTTTTTCCATCGATTTGAAGAGTTGTATACTCCCCGCAATATTATGTTCAAAATAGGCTAAAGGTATTTGCTGACTTTCACCCACTGCTTTTAAACCTGCAAAATGGATCACCGCATCAATCTGGAATTTGTGAAAGACCTGATCTAGATCCTGCTCATGGCGAATATCACCCTTTACAAAAATCAGGCTTTTATTTGCTAGTTTTTCGACACGGCGCAAAGCTTCTTCCGAGCTATTGGACAAATTATCAAATGCGATAACTTCATGGCCTGCATCCAGCAATTCTAAACAGGTATGCGAACCAATATAGCCCGCACCACCTGTGACTAAAATCTTAGCCATCTGTCTTTCCTAACAATATTTTCAGCAAACCTTGCGTTGATGCATCAAATGAAGATAAATCTTCTTGCTCACGATTTAAAATCGGTAACAGCTGATTGGCAATTTCTTTACCTTTTTCAACGCCCCATTGATCGAAGGGGTTGATATTCCAAAGTACAGATTGCACAAACACCTTATGCTCATACATTGCAATCAACATCCCTAAACTATAAGGATTCAGCTCTTTAAGTAAAATGGTTGAGCTCGGTTGATTCCCTTCATATTGCTTATATGCAGGTAAAGCTTCAAGTTCGTCAGCGGCTAAAGCCTGATTTCCAAACGCCAGTAAACGCGATTGAGCCAGACAGTTAGACAAAGCAAGATGATGTTGCTCGACCAGTGCCTCTGCGCTTTCTGCATAGGTAAACTGGTTTGCGTTATAACGTTTTACTGGGGCAATAAAATCACAGCTGACCGAGTGCGTGCCTTGATGTAACAGCTGATAGAAAGCATGCTGCGCATTCGGTCCCACTTCTCCCCAAACAATTGGGCAGGTGGCTGAATTGACCTTTTCCCCATTGCGTTGAATGGACTTACCATTCGACTCCATTTCAAGCTGCTGTAAATAAGCCGCGAAATACTTGAGTCGCCCGTCATAAGGCAATACCGCATGGGTTTGGATATCGAGAAAATTATTATTCCACGCCCCTAACAGCCCCATCAATACAGGGATATTCTGTTCAAATGAAGCCGTCTGGAAATGGTGATCGATGGCATATGCCCCTGCCAACAGTTGTTTAAACCCGTCGACACCAATCGTTAACGCAATCGGTAAACCAATACATGACCACAGTGAATAGCGACCACCAACCCAATCCCAAAGCAAAAGCTGCTTATCAGGTGCAATGCCCCATTCCGTCATCTTTTCTGGTTTAGTCGAGACCCCAACAAAGTGATTCTTTAGAATCTTTTCATTGCTTCCTAACGCTTTTTCTAACCATTGTCGTACAGTCTGTGCGTTCGAAAGTGTATCAATGGTACCAAATGACTTGGAAGAAATAATAAATAAGGTGGTTTCAGGACGAAGCTGATGTAACAATTCAGAGAGCTGGCTGCCATCCATGGTTGAAACAAAGTGAATATCTAAAGGCTTTGCCGTTTTGACTTTAAAGTCTGAAAGCGCATGGGTGACCATGAGGGGGCCCAGATCAGATCCACCGACCCCGATGTTCACCACATCTTGAATCACTTCACCTGTTGCACCGCGACATTGGCCGGCATGAATTTTTTCAACCAGCGCATACATTTGCTCCAGCTGATCTTGAACGGCTTGATTGACCTCTGGCAGCTTTGGACTTGATTTAGGCAGACGTAAGGCCCAGTGCATCGCAGCCCGATGTTCGGTGTAGTTAATCTGCTCACATGAGAATAGTCGTTTAATCCACCCATTCAGATCCTGAGCATGAGCCAAATCCACCAATTGATTTAACACCTGCTGATCAATACGATGTTTACTAAAATCTAAAACGATCTGGTCATATTCGACTGAAAAATGCTTGAAACGAGTAGGATCCTCTGCAAATAAAGCATTTAGATGAAGCATCTTAAACTGCTTTTGTAAAACAGCCAGCTCCTCCAAAACAGAGGACTGTGCTTTAACAGCGAAAGGATGAATCTGCTTAGTCATCATTAACGTCCCACTCCCATATAAGCAAAACCTTGGGCTTTTACATAGTGTGGGTCATAAATATTTCGACCGTCTAAAATCAAGGGATGTTCCATCAATTGTGTTAATTGTTTGAAATCCGGACTCCAGTATTGTTTCCAAGCTGTTAAAACGCATAAGCCATGCACATCTTTAACAGCATCATATTGATCATGATGCAAAATCAAATCACTGCGCTGCCCATACATCATTTCTATTTCATCTAAGGCCTGTGGATCATGCAGATGAACGGTTACACCTTGAGCCCATAAAGCGGCAAGCATTTGATGAATTGGAGATTGTTGAATACTTGAGGTATTTTCTTTAAAAGATGCACCCCAGATCGCAATCGATTTGGCTTGCAAATCCCCGTGGTAATAATTCCAGAACTTGCGAAACAGAATTTCTTTCTGTTGCTCATTGATATCCCAAACCTGAGCAAGTAACTGGCTTTTCACCCCAGTATTCGCAACCGTGTTGGCAAGGGTTAAAATATCATGAGAAAAGTTTTCACCACCGAAACCTGCACCTGGTGCTAGATAAGCTGATCCAATCCGGTTATCAGCAGCCATACCCTGACGCACAGAGGCAATATCAATACCCAGCTTTTCCGCCACGACAGCCAAATCATTGATATAACTAATACGTGTCGCCAACATGCCCGAAATACTGAGTTTGGTAAACTCGGCATCCAGAATCGGCATAAATAGATATTGTTGTTCTAGAGGAAAGAAAGGTCTTAATAACTCTTTGACCTTAATCTGCACTTCAGATCGTGTACAGCCCACAATCAACTGTTTTGCTTGAGTTAAACTCTGTAAAGCGTTTCCTTCCTGCATGGTATCAGGCAGATATGCCCAATCATCATCACAAAGGATCTGTTGAAATTTTTCTGTGCCACGCAAACCAAAAGTGGATGCATTAATCATCAATTTCGGATGAATAATTGGACGTTGTTTCAAAGAGTGTAACAGTTGAAAGACTTGCTGCTCTTGCGTTTGGTTAAAACTAAATAGATAAGCATCAATATCTAAAGGTATGCCCGCTAAATCACTATAATGCAGAAAACCACTGCTCAGTTGTTTCTGCAATAAATGACTAACGTTTTCATCATGGAAGGCATATTGTTGATCATCTACTTCTCTATTAAGCTGTGAACACCAATACACCAAATGACCAGATTCAGACAATAATGCAGACATAACGCCTGCATATAAAGTATTACCAAAGATCGCGACTTTCATAAAATACTTGCCCTAAATGATTAGAGGGCCAATTCCTTGATTAAGCCCTTAAATTCTGCGCCCAGTTTTGGATGCTCAACACCATAATGTAACACAGCTTTCAGATAACCAAGTTTGCTACCGCAATCGAAGGTCTGCCCTTTCATACGATATGCTTCAACGGCCTGTGCTTGCTGTAAAGTCGCAATCGCATCCGTCAGCTGAATTTCGTTTCCAGCGCCACGCGGTGTATTTTCCAAAAGGCCCATAATTTGTGCGGGTAAAATATAACGACCAACCACAGATAGATTTGAAGGTGCTGTTCCCACGGCAGGTTTTTCAACAATGCCTTGCATAACAATACTTTCACCTTCATTCGGTGATACAGCAACGTCTACAATCCCATATTGATCAACTAAGTGGTCAGGCACTGCTTCAACCATAATTTGCGCAGCTTGAGATGCGTCAAAACGCTGAATCATCAATGACAAATCATTTTCAGCACTTTGGTTTTTGACCAGCACATCGGGTAATAACACCGCAAAGGCTTCATCACCTACAATATCTTTTGCACAGAGTACCGCATGCCCAAGACCCAATGGCTGTGGCTGACGTACACTCACGACACTGACATGCTTTGGCAAAATATCTGTGATTTCTTTGAGTAGATCAAATTTCTTCTTCTGCTCTAACGTCGTTTCTAGCTCAAAATTACGATCAAAATAGTTTTCAATCGATGCTTTTGAAGAGTGAGTCACCAAAATGATTTGTTCAATACCTGCTTCAACCGCTTCACGCACCACATATTCAATTGCAGGGCGATCAACAACAGTCACCATTTCCTTTGGAATAGATTTACTTGCAGGTAAGAAACGTGTACCTAAACCAGCCACAGGTAAAATTGCTTTTTTGATCATTGCTTTCTCAGATTAGTTAACTCGAACTTCGTCACTACGTTTATAGCCATCAACATAATGCTCAAGCTGTGTTAAAGCCCAGTCAACATCATGATCGATTGCTGTCATTTGATTGATTTTACCAAATACACACTGAATTTCTTCTAATGGAAAATGTTTTTCAAACGAACGTAAGATACGGGTATGTTCAGTATATTCGGTATTGTCCTGATCAATCAGCAATTCTTCATACAGTTTTTCACCTGGACGCAAACCACTATAGGCAATTTCAATATCACCATCTAGTGAACCACTTTCTCTCACTTTCAAACCACTGAGTTTGATCATTTGACGAGCAAGATCCTGAATTCTGACGGGCTCACCCATATCGAGCAAGAATACATCGCCCCCAGTGCCCAACGCACCCGCTTGAATGACAAGCTGTGATGCTTCAGGGATGGTCATAAAGTAACGGGTCACCTCAGGATGAGTCACTGTAATCGGACCACCTTTTGCAATCTGTTGCTTAAAGAGTGGAACAACCGAACCAGAAGATCCCAAGACATTACCAAAACGAACAATACTGATTTGCGTATCAGGTTTGGTTTCAGCGACCGCCTGACAATAGAGCTCAGCCATACGTTTTGATGCACCCATCACATTGGTTGGTCGCACCGCCTTATCTGTTGAGATCAAAACAAAGGTTTCAACGCCTTTTTTCACGGCGGCATTCAAACTGTTCGCAGTACCAATCGCATTGTTTTTTAAGCCAGCGATAGGATTACATTCAACCAGAGGGACATGCTTATAAGCTGCGGCATGATAAACCGTCTGAATATGATATTGTTCAATAATACGTTCAAGTTTTTGCTGATCTTGTACCGTTCCCAAAATCGGAACAATTTCACAAGTTGCTGTTTGTCTTAACTCTTTATCAATATCGTATAACGCAAATTCTGTTAGCTCATAAATAACCAACATTTTAGGCTTATTCTTAATAATTTGACGGCACAGTTCAGAACCAATTGAACCGCCCGCACCTGTCACCATGACCACTTTATTCTGGATATTTTTGGCGATCAGATGTGAAATAGGCGGAACTGGATCACGGCCCAATAAATCAATAATATCAACTTCCTGAATATCAGAAACTTGAATTTCGCCATCCACTAAACGGGTTAGACCAGGTAATTCCGTAATTTTTAAACGTGCGATTTCAAATTGCTGGATAATTTCAGCCTTACGCACCCGTCCAACAGAAGGAAGTGCCAGTAGAATTTCATCAATACGGTCTTTTTTAAATCGCTGTAACGCTTTTTCAACCGAATAAACTTTTAAACCACCAACAGTTTGACCTTGTAAAGAAGTATAGTCATCAATAAAGAATACTGGTAAATGGTCATCTGAACGATGTAATGCCGCTGCGATTTGCTGCCCTGCATCACCCGCTCCATAAATTGCGATTCGTTTACGCCCAATCTCTGAATAATAAGAAGCTTTGATAATAAAACGAATCACGGCACGACTGAGCCATACCCAGGCAAACATCATAAATCCATACATGAATGGAATCGACATTGGGATATAGGCTGGCGTAATCACATTCAGGATGTACAAGGTTGCCATGGTCAATGCCACGGAAATCGCCAGCTTAACAATAAAGACTTCGTTAAATGTACGTACAATAAAATGATAAACGCCTGTAAGTGCCAGACTCAGAACCGTAATAAAACTGACCAGCATGATTCCATGAGGAATACCAGGAATAACATCTGCACCTAAGTCAAATAAACGGATCACATAGCACAACCATAAAATTATAGGGAAAGCTAGAGCATCCAAAAGAACAAGGAAAATTTGCTTAAAAAGCCTTGGTGCTGAGGCGAAGTGATGAATAATCTTTTTCACAATGATCTTCTAATCATTCCATTTTACAGTTTGATCTTTATACGCATTTCTGACAGAACTAGAAATGACTTTTACATATTGATTACACAATCATAAGGGGAAGCATTTGAAAGATTATTGCACTCTTCCCCTTACTTTTTTAACCTTATTAAATTGCGCGTATTACCTTGTCAATTGCACTAATTGTTTTATCGATGCTCTCTGTGCTCAGTGTTGGATGCACCAAGAACATGAGACTTGTCTCACCGAGTTGCTGTGCATTTTGCAAACGCTGTTCTGGACGCCATGGCGTCCCATCAAATGCATGCTCCAGATAGACTTCTGAACACGAACCGCTAAAGCAAGGCACATCTTGTGCATTGATCTCTTGCATGATTCGATCACGCGACCAGCCCTCTGGTAATGCAGCTAAGTTGACCTGTACATAACATTTATAATGCGCATGTACATAATCATTTGAAGGCAAGTGAACGGTAAAGTAAGGAGAACCTTCAAAAGCCTTTAAGATTTTCTCTGCATTTTCAGTACGTTTTTGTGTCCACTCAGTCATACGTGTTAACTGAATACGACCAATCACCGCCTGCATTTCCATCATACGCCAGTTTGTACCAAAGGAATCATGCAACCATCGGAAACCTGGCGGATGTTGCTTGTTATAAACGCTATCATAGCTTTTACCATGATCTTTATAAGACCACATTTTCTTCCACAGCACTTCATCATTGGTGGTGACCATACCACCTTCCCCACCCGTGCTCATGATCTTATCCTGACAGAAAGACCAAGCCGCAATATGTCCAATTGAACCTGCAGGTTTGCCTTTGTATTTTGCACCATGCGCTTGTGCACAGTCCTCAATCACATACAGCCCCTTTTCTTGAGCAAGCTGCATAATTGGGTCCATATCACACATCCAGCCTGCCAGATGCACACAAATAATGGCTTTGGTATTTGGTGTAAGAACAGCTTCAATGCTACGACGTGAAATATTTTGGGAATCTAACTCAACATCAGCAAACACAGGATTGGCGCCCGCTGTAACAATCGAACTAGCTGATGCAAGGAAGGTACGTGAGGTCACGATAACATCATCACCAGCACCAATACCTAACGCTTTTAAAGCCACATCTAAAGCAACAGTGCCATTGGTTAGCGCCACTGCATATTGAGTACCTGCAAATGTTGCGAACTCTTTTTCAAACTCACGACATTCTTGCCCTGTCCAATAATTTACTTTATTTGAAAGTAATATATTTTTAACTGCGTCTGCTTCTTCTGGGGTAAAACTTGGCCATGGTTCAAATGCAGTATTTAACATTATGATTTCCTATTAAAATATATCTTACTTTCTTTCTAAAATTCTTGCAGGGTTACCGACTACAGTGACTCCTGCAGGCACGCTTTTAGTCACAACTGCACCCATACCAACGATAGCACCTTTACCAATCACTAATGGCTTATCTGGTGTTCCCTGCTTAATTATAGCTCCTGTACCAATATAGGCATGATCTTCAATATGAATATTGCCGTTACATTTGACACCAGGTGCAAAAGTGACGTAATCGCCAATTACACAGTCATGAGCAACATAGCTATAGATATTAGCGTGGAAAAACTTGCCAATTTTTATATTTGACGTCAAACAAGTGAATGGACAAAGTAAGCTACCTTCACCTATCTCCACCTCATCTAAAATTACTGTATTGCCTGCTTGTACCGCTAAATGTTGGACACCATCTTCATTGAGACGTGCAACCAACTTCTCTCGTACAACACTGTTTGCGATCGCAATGGTTATAGCTTTATGAGTAGCAGAACTGTTAATGAAATTTATATAGGTTAAAACAGCATATCCATTTAGGCTTCCACCCGCCTGACCATCATCAATAAATACAAATTGTTCTTTTTTTAAAGTTGGAAATTGCTGGCGGACCAATGGCATAACTTCTTTACCAAAACCACTTGCACCGTAAACACCAATAAATTCTGTCACTTATTTAACTCCTTATTATCTGTTCCTGTAAATTTACTCATTGTTGCCTCTCCAGCCTCACTGATATCATCTTTAGCTATGACTTTCTTTACCGTCTGCAACATGATTTTAAAATCTAACCACAGTGATCTGTTTTCTACATACCAAGTATCCAGTTTAAACTTCTGTTCCCAGCTAATCGCATTACGCCCATTGACCTGAGCATGTCCTGTCATACCTGGACGTACGTCATGGCGTTTTGCCTGCTCTTTATTATACAGCGGCAGATACTCCATTAATAATGGACGTGGACCCACAACGCTCATATCACCTTTAATTACGTTCCAGAGTTCAGGCATTTCATCCAGACTGGTCGAACGTAACATCTTGCCAAAAGGGGTTAAACGCTCACTATCTGGTAATGGATTGCCTCGCTCATCGATTGCATCTTTCATGGTGCGAAACTTGATCATTTCAAAAGGTTTACCATGCAGGCCTGGACGAATCTGACGAAACAATACAGGTGAACCCAGATTCTTTTTCACTTTATAAGCAACGTAGGCATATAAAGGTGATAGCAGAATCAGTGCAGTTGAAGCGATAATGATATCCAGTAATCGTTTAAGCATTTTTCACCCTTTCGAAAATTTCAACAAATTGCTGAACACCGCTTTTTAGAGATAATTTTTCATCATAAAAATTACGAGCATTTAGCCCTAATTGTTGTTGCTCCACATTGCTTAAATGGTATATATCTAATATCGACTCTTTTATACTAATCGTATCTTCGGATATTGCTATACGTCCACATTTAGCTTCTTTAACGATTTCAGCGGCATCTCCCGCTACAGCCATTAAAAGTGGCTTTCCGATTGCCATATATGCTTGAGTTTTTGAAGGCACTGTTATTTCAAACAGAGGATCGTTCTTCAGATGGACTAATAATACGCTAGCATTCATTAGTACTCCTCCAACCTCAGACATTGGCATACGAGGGATAAAAGATACATTTTTTATTTTTTCATGTTCCAAACGTAATTTGAGCCGTTCCGTTTCTGTGCCAGATCCTACAAAAACAAATTGAATGTCCTGTACTTCTTTTAATTCTTTTGCAACATCAAGAATTTTATCTAAAGCTTGAGCTTTGCCTAAATTTCCTGCGAATACAACATTAAACTTATCTTTCATTAATTGCTGATATTCAATTTTTAAAGGTTGAGTTTTGGTTAAACTTTCCTCATCACACCAATTATAAATAACACTTACCTTACTTTCTGGAACAGTTCTTTCCATTAATATTTTTTTAAAACCTGGACATAATACAACGATGTGATCGACGAATTTATAAACTAACTGACAAACTCTTCCAATAATATTTAAAAGTCTTTGATTATTTAACATACCCGTTGCTTTTAAAGTGTCAGGCCACATATCTTGAATATCATAAACTATTGGAATTTTTCTAAAAAATTTAATAAAAATAGCTGCTATTCCAACTGTTAAAGGTGGATGATAAGCATAAATAATATCTGCTTTTTTAGTCATAAAAATACCAAATAGCATTGCCATAAAAGCAAAACTAATATAATTTAGAATTCTTTTTAACGCAGAACTATCATGATTAGGATATAATGCAACACGTAGAATAGAAATTCCCTCAATTTGCTCACGCTGATATAACTTCAACTTATAACCATCATAAATTTTCCCTCCAGGATAATTGGGAAAACCTGTAAGGACTTCAACCTCATGTCCTTGCCGTTGTAATTCCTTTGCAAAGGCTAAACCTTTAAAGGTAGGTTCTGGATCAAACCACTGCGTTAAAAGAAGAATTTTCATTTCTTAATATTTTTTCCAAATCACTCGATTTACATAATCTGTGTAGCTCATAATGATACGCACAACTTTTTCACTTACGTTTGGCATACTATAGTCTTCAACTAGACGTAAAAGACGATCTTCACCTCTAGTCTGACCTTCTAGAATTGCCAAACCTTGTAAAATACGTTCCGCTTTTAAGCCCACCATCATTACAGCAGCCTCTTCCATTCCTTCTGGACGCTCATGTGCTTGACGTAAGTTAAGTGCAGGGAAATTTAGAATTGATGATTCTTCGTTAATCGTTCCGCTATCAGACAATGCAGCCTTTGCAGAAAGCTGTAACTTATTGTAATCATTAAAGCCAAGTGGCTTTAATAGTTGAATTAAAGGATGAAATTCAACATTTAACTGTTCAATACGCTTACGGGTACGAGGGTGCGTAGAAACAATTACCGGATATTTATACTTCTCCGCAACTGCATTTAGCATTTCTACCAAATCCAGGAAGTTCTGATCTGAATTAATGTTTTCTTCACGATGAGCACTCACAATAAAATATTCATTCTCTTTTAAGCTCAAGCGTTCAAGTACATTGGAAGCTTCAATTTTTGCTTTGTAGTGATGAAGCACTTCAAACATTGGGCTACCTGTTTTAATTACTAAATCAGCAGGTAATCCTTCAGCCAGCAAATAATCACGTGCAATAGTACTGTACGTTAAATTAATATCAGCAGTATGGTCAACAATTCGGCGATTAATTTCTTCAGGAACACGCATATCAAAACAACGGTTTCCAGCTTCCATATGGAAAGTTGGAATCTTGCGGCGTTTTGCAGGTAATACAGCCATACAGCTATTCGTATCCCCTAAAACAAGTAAAGCTTCAGGTTTTACTTCATCTAGAATCTTATCAACTGCAATAATGACATTACCAATCGTTTCTGCACCTGTCGCACCAGCAGCATTTAAGAAATGGTCAGGTTTACGGATACCCAAATCAGTAAAGAAAATTTCATTCAATTCATAATCATAGTTTTGACCTGTATGGACAATGACGTGATCAAAATATTCATCACACGCAGTCATTACACGAGATAAGCGGATAATTTCTGGACGTGTGCCCACCACTGTCATTAATTTTAACTTTTTCACTACTCTTTACTCTTAATTTGTTATTGGCATCGCATAAGTATCTGGCTTATTACGATCAAAAATTTCATTTGCCCATAGCATTACTACCATCTCTTCATCACCAATGTTAGTAATATCATGTGTCCAGCCTGGCACTGTTTCTACAATTCTTGGCTCATCACCATGTGTTTCAAGCTCATAAAACTCACCTGTCACAACATGCTTAAACTTAAATAGTGCCTTACCCTTAATAACAAGAAACTTTTCAGTTTTTGTATGGTGATAGTGTCCACCACGAGTAATACCTGGATGAGCAGTAAAGTACGAAAACTGCCCTGCATCTGGTGTTTTTAGCATTTCAACAAATATACCACGAGCATCGCCATACTTTGGAACACTGTAGTCAAACTGCTCTGGCTTTAAAAAGCTTAAATATGTTGAATAGAGTGCGCGAGTTAAACCTGTCCCTACACAATCTGTGATAAGCGTATCGCGAGATGCTTTAAAACCATTTAAAACTTTAGCCAAATCACCTACTGTAATTTGATATTCAGGTTCAACTTGGAAAACTTGCTCAACCTGCTGACCATTTATAATATTCCAGAATGTTTCAACTACATCGTCGACATACACCAGACGAATCACAGCATTTTCATCATGAATTTGTATCGGTAAGTCATTTGCAACGTTATAGCAAAAAGTTGCAACAGCTGAATTATAGTTAGGACGCGACCACTTACCAAAAACATTAGCTAAACGGCAAATATGAACGGGATTACCTTGTGATTGATTGAGGGCTACCAGAGCCTGCTCTCCACCTAGTTTACTTTTACCATAAGAATTATCACGTTCAACCTGAATAGAAGACGATAAAATAACAGGAGTTTTTTTATTTGCTTGCTGCAAAATCTGGCAGATTTTTTCAGTTAAGTTGGTATTACCTTCAGCAAATTCTTCTTCATTTAAAGGACGATTCACTCCCGCTAAATGCACTATCCAATCCGAAGCGAGAACTGCTTGCGCAAGCTCCGGATCTGTTGTTTCACGATGTGTTTTTAAAATCTCAACTTCAGGTTTTTCTGATAAAAACTGAATAAGGTTTTGTGCGATAAAACCATTACAACCGGTAACTAAAACTTTCATGCTTAAGCCTCTGGTGAAATATATTCGCCCCTTGTGAGCGCACGAATAAAATCAAGTTTAAGCAATAATTGTTTCATGCCCTCTACATCCAAACGAGTAGTATTATGTGAGTTGTAATCTTCAAACTCAGTAATTTTTAAATCACCATCTTCAACATATTTTTCATAGTTCAAGTCACGTTGATCGGCTGGAACACGGAAATAGTCACCTTGATCAAAAGCATGCACCATTTCCTCTCGGCTTAATAATGCTTCAAAAGCTTTCTCGCCATGACGAGTTCCCATAATAGCAATCGGATGATCTTTAACATTTAATAATTCTTTTAAAGCTTCAGCTAAGACTGCGATTGTGGCAGCTGGGGCTTTCTGTACAAAAATATCTCCATTTTCACCGTGTTCAAAAGCATATAGAACCAAATCTACTGCATCTTCCAAAGTCATCATGAAACGGGTCATATTAGGATCAGTAATTGTAAGAGGTTTACGCTGACGAATTTGATCAACAAATAAAGGAATTACCGAACCACGTGATGCCATTACGTTACCATAACGAGTACCACAGATAACTGTATCTCGACCTTCTAAGTTACGTGATTTTGCCACCATAACTTTTTCCATCATAGCCTTAGAAATACCCATGGCATTAATTGGGTAAACTGCTTTATCTGTACTCAAACATACAACACGTTTAACATGGTTTTGAATAGCTGCTTCAAGTACATTCTCAGTACCTAATACATTAGTTTTTACAGCTTCCATTGGATGAAACTCGCAAGATGGTACCTGTTTTAAAGCTGCTGCATGGTAAATATAGTCAACACCACGGGTAGCATTTAAAATGCTGGTATAGTCGCGCACATCACCTATGTAAAATTTGAGCTTTGATGAATGATATTTCTTACGCATATCATCTTGCTTTTTTTCATCGCGACTAAAGATACGAATTTCTTTAATATCTGTTTCTAAAAATCGAGTTAAAACAGCATTACCAAAAGAACCAGTACCACCTGTAATTAATAAAACTTTATCTTTAAACACAATATCACCTAATTAACTTTCAACAATTCCAAAATATCATCTTGCTCATAGCATAAATATGAACTTGAAGGCATATTTAACAAACTTTCTATATAAGTTTCATACTCATCAATAATCTTTTCGATAGAATCTTTCAAATTAAAATCATCAACAGCGACTCCTAGATGATTATCAACAACATACTCACCAAGAGCTACATCTCTTGCACAAATAATAGGTTTAGTAAAAGCTATAGATTCATATAATTTATTAGGTAGAGCTAATTTAACATTGTTATTATCATAATCATAAAGTATAATATTAATATCCACATTATTGTAAATAGAAGACAAGTCTTCGGGGCTTTTAAAAACACCATGATAAAAACAGTTAGGAACTTCATTAAAAATACTAACTAACCCCCCACCATAAATATGCAACTCAAACTGAGGATTATTAACCATAAACTCCTTGATCTTCAATAAAGATTTCTCAAAAGCCAAACTACCAATTAGACCAAATTTAAAAACCCCCTTAGAAGAACTAAATTTATTTTTTACTCTATATTCAGCAATTAAGTCCTTACAGCTAGGAGCAAGTTTATTTTCAACAATTACCACTTTATTTTTAAGGAACTTCTCAAACTTATTAAAATAACCCGAATAAAAATATTTTGAGGTTAATATAAGACCAGAAATTCTTGGTAAAATAAAATAATCTAAAATCTGATAAATTTTATTTCGACCATCAATTTGATATAAATCCCCCACTTCGAAAAAAACTTTTTTTCGAGCTAATAATGCTATTAAAACTTGATCAGGGGAAGTGCAATAAACATTTTTAGTTGATGATTTAATTAAGAGAAAAAACAACTTAAAAAGAAGATAAATTCTAGAAAAATACTTACCATCTTTTACCTCACCAATTTTCTCTGCATTATCAGTATAATGCTTATAATTATCCAAGTATTTATCTCTAAAAAAATAAAACACTTTTAAATCATATTGAGCTAACAAGAGATCAATACGCTTCTGATGTCTTGGCTGTTGCAAAGCAGAACTAATAAATATTAAAGATGACATTTTTCCCCCTCTTTACTAGATAGATAAATACCTGTTGCAATACCGAAAGACGAAAACAATAAAATCGAAAAATATAAAGCACCCGAAAAAAAATACTGAATAATAGCATTCGCAAAAAGAACAGCTAATAAAACGTATTTCTTATCAAATTTAATCAAAATAAATATTTTATAGGAAACCAAAACTATAGATAATACAAGACATAGAAATCCAATTAAACCTGTTGACATCAAAGATTCAATATAAATATTATGTGGATAAATCTTATTTATTTCAATAACCCCACCAAATAAAAAGTTAGAACTAAACTCAGTTAATGAATCTTTCCACATCAATAGTCTAACAGCACTATCACTATTACTAGAGACGTCATCTGAAATATTAACAAAACGAGTAAAAATAGAACTAGAAGTAGAAACAGAAATAATATATAAAGCTATAGAAAATAAAACACCACCCACTAAAAACTTAATCCTAGTTTTAAAATCAATAAAAAACATAAGAATGAAAGCCGTAAAAAATAAAACTAATAGTGAACCTCGGGAAGCTCCTAATAAAAAACTAGGAATTGCCAGCAGAAGGATTAAATAGTTATATGATTTTTTTTCGGGTCTTAAAAAAATATTAACAAATGCTAAGGAAACTGCTAAAGAGGAAACATATGATAAGACTAATGGACTAATAACTTCTTCACCAGTACCAATTGTAGATGAGTTTAAACGACCTACCCCTTCTAATAAATATTTCCCGTAAAAAATTATAGCTAGAACCAAAAAAACAAAATTAGATTTTTGAATCCAATCAAAAAATTTATCATATATTCGCTCTACACTTATTAACGAAAATAAGACAAATGGAAAGAAACAATAACTCAAAAAATAAAATATATATTGGGACTTACCATATAAAAAACCAGAAGCATCAATAGTAATAATTTTTATGAGATATAAAAAAGAAAAACCCAATACAAAAAAAAGGATAAAAATATCTAGCACACTAAATTTTCTAGAAAAAATCTTCAAACTTAATAAAAATAATGCAACAACAGTTATAAATCTTACCAATATACTATAAATAGTTCCTACTGAATCAATAAGTTGAAAATTAAACAACACCATTAATATAGCATAATAGCCGCCATATAGAAAAAAAGCATTTATAGCAACTAAAAAATTAATCATGACTAATTATGACCTTATGAATTAGTGCCAACCATTTTTTCTCCCATAACTCTAAACTGAAACCTTCTTTGGCTGTTAAATAAGCATTATGACCTAATTTATTTCTAAGCTCATAACTATTAATTACTTTAGTTAATGCTTGTTTTAAATCTTCATATTCAGGGTTAACTAATAAACCATTGAATTCATCTAAAATAATATTAGTCATTCCCCCAATATTTGTACAAATGACAGTACAATTACATGCCATTGCTTCTAATAAGCTTAAAGATGTTCCCTCAGAAGCTATGGTTGGAACAACTGCAATATCAACTTTTTGGTGGTAATCAAAAGTTAAATTTTGTGAAAATTTTGTGAACTTAACATTTAATGGATATTTTTCTTTTAAATTCTCTACATAATTCATTTCCTCCCCTTCACCAGCAAACCAAAACTCTAAAGAGGTAAAATCTTTTAATAAATCGTCAGCAACTTCGCATAACAGCTTTGCTCCCCGTCTATGATGAAAACGTCTTGCAAAACTAATTATAAGTTTTTCTTTTCTCTCCTTTTCTTTAAATTCTGGAATCTTGGTAAAATTAGGTATAACATGAATATTACTCATATTATGTCTATATATATTTATGGTACGATACCAATTTAAATAGTTATAGTCCACGCAGACTCTATATTTAGTGTTTTCAAAAACACTATAACTTTTAAAAAGTTGTAAAACTTTATACCCTAAAGCCAATAGAGGAATCCTATAGCAGAATTTCTGTAATTTATTTTCTCTACTAAAGTAATCACAAGCAATACCATGTTGTATAGAAATAGATCTATACTCGGTTTTAATACTAAGAGTATCAGAACCCCATATAATAATATCATCCTTATCAATAAAATTCTTCACCCTCAAACTATCTATTAATTGTTTTACATTTTTAAGTTTGTATTGATGAATTTCCAAGTTATCATAGTTTAAAAATTTATCTTCATCACCGAACTGTATTAATACGACCCTTTCATTAAAATTATTTTTTAACAATTTCCCGAGCTCATACATATATCTTTGAACCCCACCAATTTGAGATAAGATATCATTATCTTTCAAATTAAAAATTTTAGAATAGATTAAGATAAATTTCATATAGAGCCTCAAACTGAAGAAACAATTGTATTTAATGTATTACTAATATTATTAATATCAGTAATATGGTCCCAGCTTATACAATTAGAAGAGCTCAATGAATCTTGTATTAACCGATCCAAATCATCGATACAATAATCCGCTCCCCATAGCTTGATACCAGAATATTCTTTTGAAACTTGCATTAACTTTGGTTCAATATTAATTGCTATAGATGGAACACCATGGATCTGAGCAAAAATTATACCATGGTATCTTGAAGAGATTATAAGCTTATATTCTGACAACATACTTGAAAATGCTAGCAAATCATCTTTTTCTGGATTCCATTCAACAAATGAAATATTATTTTCTCTAAGCTTTTTTTTACACTCTTTATCATTACCAAAAAAAATAAAATCTAACTCATATTTAGTAGTATTCTTATAAAAATCAATAATTTTCTGAACATGCTTGTGATTATTATCAAAATCCCAATCACGAATAATAATACATAATTTATTATTTTTATTACCAGTAGAACTATCTTGGTATCTTTTATAATCCATTAAACATAAATCATCTACTTTTGTTGCACCACCTTTCATATAATTTAAACTTAAAAAGTCACGCACAAAAACATACTTCTTAATACGAAGTTTTTTTAAAAAAAATTCTCCAGCTTTTTCATCGTTAAAAGGTCCCAAACCTATACCTAAATAGATCTCTTCCTTTGCTGATACAACTAGTCCTTTTTTCTTTAGAAATTTATTTTTAAGCAACATAGGATTACTAAAAGCAAATATAATTTTTTTTAAAAAATATCTAAAACTTTTAAAATTAAAGAATTGCGTGCCACCTCCATAAATTAAAAAATCTGCTTGAATATTTTTTTCGGAATCTAAAGAAAAATATTCAACATCAGAAAAAAGCTTATTCCAATAAGTATTTTTTTTCCCAATGACAGCAACTTTCTTATCTAAGAAAAAATTCTTTAATATAGAATAAATTAAAGCATCATCGCCAAAATTAGCGGCACCGTATGCCCCTTTAATAATGACATCATACTTTTGATTAGAAATATGCTTTTCCATAAAATTTCTCTTGACTAATACTATTTTGCAGAACTAAATACTGATCTTCAGATTCATATCTATATTTAAGAATTTTTGCTGGATTTCCACCTATAATTGCGAAATCAGGTATATCTTTTGTTACGACAGAACCCATGGCAATTATTACTCCATTACCAATTTTCACATTCGGACAAATAGATACATTTAAACCAATCCAACATCCCTCTCCTATTTCAACAGTACCTTTTATAACATTTTTATTATATGGTAAAATCTCCATAGAAGAGTAATCATGATTGACCGTCCATATTTTCAATTTAGGCCCGATTATAGTACCTTTACCTATATGAACCCCACCACCTGCATGAATATAATAGTTTGGGCCAAGATGAACATAATTTTCTATTACTAAGTTTTGTTTTTGAAATATTATACCTCTTTTCAAAGAAACTTGGTCACCTTTAATATTTATTCCTGACTTCCAAAATATTTTATTCCATATGTTTCGTATCATTTTTAACCTCACAATGCATTAAGAACCAAGCAAAAGCACGAATAAAAACAAATGTAAATATAGCGCCCCATATACCAAAAATATAGATTAAAATAATATTTAATATTATTGAAAGAATAAACTGCGTAACAACTATGATATTTGCTCGATTGTTAGAACCCACCCCTGATACGATTTTCATTCTGTCAATATTTGACATAAAACTAAAACAAACACCTATGCCCATAAAGAAAATAAACTTATAAATCTCGCTATATTGAGTCAAAAAGTAATTTCCCAGCACATACGAAGATACAACAACAATAAATATTAATAACACCATTAAAAAAAATGTTAAATTTGATATTTTATTTATCTTCCGATAATCACCTACACTTTCTTTCATGTAAGGCAACATTATGCTTGACAAAGTAGTACCAAGCATGGATATTACTAATATAAAATTATAAGAAGACCAAAAATTTGCAATATCTTGCTTTATAACCACTTCTTTATTATTATAAAAAGTCAATATAAACACTTCAGCCCTAGCCATTAATAAAGCTAAAACTTCAAATATAAAGATATCTCTACTAGATTTATAAACCATCAAATTTTTCTTTATATCTTTTATACTGATATTTATTTTTTTATAAAACCAAACAATTGAAAGCAGAAAAAAGACAATACTTAAGTTAACAAAAACATCTTCAATAAAATTATTTGATACAGTTAAAGTAATTAATGCAACTATAAAAACAATACTAGTTTTTACAGGCATAAAATATGCAAATTTTTTTAAGTCTTTTGAAGCTTGTTTAAAACTCAACTGAAGATCAAAAAAAGAGCTCAAAATCCCAGCTAAACATGCAAATATCAAAAGATTATCTACTATTTCTGCCAAGAAAAATACAAGAGCAAAAAACAAAGAAAACAAAATTTGATATAACCGTACGTTTACTGCTTTGTTAATAAACGTTGTATCCTCATTATTTAATACTACAGAATTATTAACACCTATATTTGGCAAAACACTACACAAGGTAAAACATGTGTAATAAAATGAGAAGCTAGCAAAATCTCCAATATTAAGATATTGCATTAGTAATAGAATTAAAGCAAAAGCTATTAAAGCTGTAAGCCCTCTAAAGAGGGCCACAGAAATCAGCCCCGTTAGCTTCATACAAATACACCAATTAGATCAATAGTATCAGACGACTTAAATAGTAGCTTTTTAAATTCTTTATGGCCCACTAATACCAAGTGTATATCAGCAATTTCTCTTTCTTCAATTTTATCAGCTAGCTTAATATTTGATGGTATATTTCTTGGCAAAAAATCAATATTTGGCTCAATAGCTAAAATATTTAAGTTTTGTTCTGCTAACTGCTTAATAATTTCTAACGCAGGACTTTCTCTCAAATCATCAATATCAGATTTAAATGCCAAGCCGTAACATGCCACCGTAACATCTTGAATTGTTTTAGTAGGATTCGCCTGTAAAAACTCAGCAATCTTGATCTTAACCTGATCAATCACCCATTTAGGTTTTGCATCATTCACTTCTCGCGCAGTCCTGATTAAACGTGCTTGTTCAGGTGTTTTAGCAACGATAAACCAAGGATCAACAGCAATACAATGTCCACCAACACCTGGACCTGGTTGTAAAATATTGACACGTGGGTGGCGATTAGCTAGTGAGATTAGTTCCCACACATTGATATCTAACTTGTCGCAAATAATTGAAAGTTCATTTGCAAATGCAATATTGACATCACGGAATGAATTCTCTGTCAATTTACACATTTCTGCTGTACGGGCATTAGTTTCAATACATTCACCTTTTACAAAGATTTTGTAAAGTTCACATGCAGCTTTTGAACAACGTGGTGTCATTCCACCAATAATACGGTCATTACTAATCAATTCTTGCAAGACTTTCCCTGGTAATACACGTTCAGGGCAATGCGCAACTAAAATATCAGCCTCTTCACCTTTCTGCTGTGGGAAACTCAAATCTGGTCTTGCTTCACTTAACCAAGCCGACATCTGCTCGGTCGCTTCTACAGGTGATGTCGACTCAAGAATGACCAAATTACCTGACTTTAAAAATGGCGCCAAAGCTTTTGCAGCAGCTTCTATATATTTTAGATCTGGCTGATAATCATCTTTAAAAGGAGTTGGAACTGCAACAATATAAGCATCTGCTTCTGTTGGAACCGTTTGTGCGGATAATTTGGATTGCGCAACAACATCACGTACCAATGCATCTAGATCTGGTTCAACGATATGAACCTTCCCTTGATTGATTATATCTACAGCATGCTGATTAACATCAACACCAGTAACTTTCACTCCATGAGCAGCAAATGTCGCAGCCGTTGGTAAACCAATATAACCTAACCCTATAACACAAATATGCTTGAATGAATTGCTCATACTCTATACTTTTAAATCAAAATAAATGGAAATTTCGCTTCAATTCACTTTAAGAAAGTCAATAATTTGCTGACATGAATTACCATCTCCATATGGATTATGGGCTTCAGCCATCTCAGCATAAATATCTGGATTCTCAAGTAATTCTGCTACCGATTGTTCAATTGCGGCGATCTCTGTCCCCACTAAACGCACTGTACCAGCCTGGACAGCTTCAGGTCTTTCGGTGGTATCTCGCATCACCAGAACAGGTTTACCTAACGAAGGAGCTTCTTCCTGAATCCCGCCAGAGTCGGTCAGAATCAGGTAACTACGATTCATTAAATAAACGAAAGGTAAGTAGTCTTGTGGCGCAATCAGATAAACATTGTCAATATCGGCCAAAAGTGCGTTCACTGGTTGCTGTACATTGGGATTTAAATGCACCGGATACACAATCTGGATATCCGGATATTTTTTTGCCAGATTCGCTAAGGCCTTACAAATATTTAAAAATCCCTGACCAAAGTTCTCGCGACGATGGCCCGTCACCAAAATCAGTTTCTTCTCTATCTCGAGAAATGAGAACTGCTGTTGAAATTGTTCGACCAGTGTTTGATCTTGCTCAACCTTTTGTTTGACTTGCAATAGCGCATCAATCACGGTATTACCGGTCACAACAATAGTCGCTGGATTCACATTTTCTTTAATGAGGTTGTCATAAGAGGATTGTGTTGGTGCAAAATGATAATTTGCCAATACACCGGTTAATTGTCGATTAGCTTCTTCTGGCCAAGGCGAATATAAATCACCTGTACGTAGCCCAGCCTCAACATGCCCTACTTTGATTTTATGGTAATAGGCAGCTAAGGATGCGGCAAATGTAGTCGCAGTATCACCATGTACTAAAATTACATCTGGCAGCCATTGCTCGAACACCTGCTCCAGACCTTTAAGCACACCAGAGGTCACATCCGAAAGTGTTTGTCCTGGTTTCATCAAATTTAAGTCAAAATCAGGTTTTAAATCAAAAAGTTCTAACACCTGATCCAGCATCTGTCGATGCTGTCCAGTTACACAAACTTTAGTTTCAAAGTGCTGATTATTTGCTTGTAATTTTAATGCTAAAGGTGCCATTTTAATTGCTTCTGGCCGTGTACCAAATACTAATAAAACCTTTTTCACCCAATTCACCCTTTTATGATCACTTTCCATTTATAGTTTAAATATTTAAACCATAAAATTTTTCATTCTGATGGTCCAATTTATATCATCTCATTTTTTAACAACGACGATGTAGAAATTGAGCTTTAATCAATAAATCTATTTGCATAAAGATTTAAGACAGATCACAGGTTATATCCAAACACTAGCCTCTATCTATAGATAAAGCCTTATTTTCTGCCGTTTAACTTCTATCACTTCAATGTGTCAAAGCAAAATTCTTTAACCTTTCTAATACATTGTAGTGACTTAATTTTTAATCAGCATGTTAGGAATGTCTCACTTACTAATCCTTTCAAGCACCCTTATCACGTTAATGAAAGCAAGGTTATTCCTCTATCTCAGCAAATCGGGCGTACTATAGCAGGTTTTTAATTTTGCCCCCATTTGAATTGTATGATTGTTTTTAACAACCTACTCTCTTCTATACTTAAAGGTTTACCGATACACCTTTCGAGCATTCTTTCATCCATATTTTCAGATAAACTAAACATACAAACCGAAATGTTTCTGCTATGCTTTTTTAGATTTTTTCAGCTAGAATGGCCTCAATTCTAAGTCCAAAGATATGTTGTTGTGTGACAACAGATATAACTATTTAAGGGTCAAGTGTGAAGCATTATCAACTTTTTTCCATTCTTGCGATTAGTCTAAGTGCAACAGCCTGTGCTGTGACTTCTGGCTTACAAACACATGATATTCCAAGTGAAGGCATTTACACCACTGACCAGGGAACTAATGTTAATGTAATCAAAATTACCCAAGACAATTTACCTGCAATTCAACCTGCTCAGATTGATTACCGTAATAATTATTCAACTCTATTTAAACAACAACAACCAGCTTATCGCTTAAGTTCAGGTGATATTCTCTCCATCCAGCTGTGGGCATATCCCGAAATCACGCCACCTAATAGTAATATTTCGAATGAACAAGCAGTACAGGCAAATGGTTATCCGATTGACTCCAATGGCTATGTACAAATTCCCTTGGTTGGACGTTATAAAGCTTCAGGAAAAACGCTAGCACAACTCAACACTGAACTTCGTAGCCAATTTTCCCGATATCTAAAAAATCCAGACGTCATTGTTCGTGTGCTTTCTTATCAAGGGCAGCGCTACTCAGTTCAAGGCAGCGTGCTCAAAGGTGGTCAATTTTTCCTAAGTGACCAGCCCATCAGTATTTACACTGCTTTAGGAATGGCCGGCGGTGTTACCGATAAAGGTGACAATACTTTTATTCAACTGATACGTAATGGACAAACTTATGATTTGAATACTATCGCGCTGGAAAAAGCTGGCTATTCGTTGCATAAACTGCTGGTTCAACCCAATGATACAATTTTTGTAGGTAACCGCGAAAACCAGAAAATTTATGTGATGGGTGAGTCCGGTAAAAACCAAGCCTTACCCATGCGTGATCAAGGTATGACTTTGAGTGATGCTTTAGGCGAGAGCTTAGGGATTAATCCTCTTTCTGCTAGTGCCAGCCGGATCTATGTGCTTCGTACCAATCCGCAAGATCGCCATACTGAACTCTATCACCTTAATTTAATAAGTCTGGGTGACTTCGGTCTGGCCAACCAGTTTAGATTACGCAGTAATGATATTGTCTATGTCGATGCGACTGGTCTGACGCGCTGGCAACGTGTTGTCAACCAGATTATTCCATTCTCAAGCGCCTTATATAATATAGATCGTTTGGGGCAATAATTAATATGGAGATTAAAACAGTTCTGGTTGTCTGTGTGGGCAATATCTGTCGTAGTCCGATGGCAGAGTATCTACTTAAACAGCAACACCCTAACCTGCAGATTGAATCTGCAGGTCTTTCTGGATTAATTGGTCATCCAGCCGATGACAAAGCCAAATTGTGTATGCAACGTTTAAATATTGATATGACTCCTCATATTGCTCAAAAACTCAATGCAGATCACCTAAAGCAAGCAGACCTAATTTTAGTCATGAGCCATAATCAGCAAAAACATATCGAGCAAACTTGGCCCTTTGCCAAAGGCAAAGTTTTTCGTCTGGGGCATTGGCAAAATAAAAATGTACCTGATCCATACCAACACGATCAGGCCTATTTTGATAATACCTGTCAGTTGATTCAACAGTGCGTAGCTGACTGGAAAAATTATATTTAACTTTTTAGATTAAGATTATGAGCCAAAATACCAAAACCGAAGATACGATTGACCTGAAAGAGCTGTTCTTTGCTTTGATTGCCCAATGGAAACTCATTGCACTGTGTATTATTTTGAGCTTGGTGCTTGCTTTACTGTATTTACGTGCAACGCCAAGCACTTATTCAGTTGATGCCTTGGTTCAAGTAGAAGATAGCAAAGGTGCTTCTGCCGCTTTACTGGGTGATCTATCACAAATGATAGAACAGAAGTCACCAGCACAGTCTGAAATCGAAATTTTAAAATCACGTTTGGTACTGGGTTCAGTCATAGAAGCCCTCCATCTCAATCTAGATATTTCAAGTCCAGAAGATACTTTTTCACATCGTTTATTTAATAAAGCCGATTACGCGACTGAATATAACCCTAAAGCGGTTACTTTTCATGATGAAGAAAAATCTTTTGATATCCATCAATTTGAAGTACCAAACTACTTTCTGGATAAAACACTGAGCTTAAGTTTTAAGGATCAAAATTTTAGCTTAATCGACCCTGCAACTGATGAATTAATCTTAACAGTACCTTTGAATAAGCTGAATCAAATCAGTACCCGTTATGGTGTTTGGAAGCTTGCTATTTTTACTAAAGATACTTTTGATACACATTATTTCGTAAAAAAGAGCTCTCTACCCGCAGCCACGCAAGCGATTAATGCCAACTATTCTGTAGCAGAAAAAGGTAAACTCACTGGAATTTTAGGCTTAAATTATCAAGGTCAGGACAAAGAACACATTACCAAAGTACTGAATGCAATTTTGGCAGCCTATAGTGCCCAAAATGTCGAGCGCCGTTCTGCTGAAACAGCACAAACCTTAAAGTTTTTGGATGAACAACTGCCAGACCTGAAAAAACAACTGGATGATGCGGAACGTGTGTTTAATAAGTTCCGTCAACAATATAATACTGTTGATGTCACTAAAGAGTCTGAACTCTATTTAACTCAAAGCATCACTTTGGAAACCAAAAAGATTGAGTTACAACAACAACAAGCTGATCTGGCAGCCAAATATACGGCTCAACATCCAGCCATGCGTGAAATTAATGCACAAATTACTGCATTAGATAAGCAAATCGCTGCGCTAAATAGTACTTTGAAACAGTTACCAGATGTTCAACGTCAATACTTACAACTGTACCGTGAAGTTGAAGTTAAAACCCAGCTCTATACAGCCCTATTAAACTCGTATCAGCAATTGCGTATCGCTAAAGCAGGTGAAATTGGTAATGTACGTATTGTCGATACCGCAGTAGAACCTGTTCAACCAATTAAGCCACAAAAACTGCAAATTCTAATACTTTCTATTTTCTTAGGTGGTTTTTTAGGAACCCTAATTGCGTTATTGCGTAATATGTTACGTACCGGAGTGAAAGATTCTGGACAAATCGAAAATGAATTTGATTTACCAGTGTATGCGACTGTACCGCGCTCTCCTGTTCAAGAAACCCGTATGAGTATCTTGAAGAAAAAGAAATCTATTCCTATTTTGGCGGTTAAACATAATGATGATATTGCGGTAGAGAGTTTACGTAGTATCCGAACTGCGATCCATTTTGCATTATCAAATGCCAAAAACAATATCATCATGATTGCGGGACCATCACCAGAAGTTGGTAAATCATTTATTTCTACCAATTTAGCTACTATCCTTGCTCAAAGTAATAAAAAAGTATTGCTGGTTGATGCCGATATGCGTCGTGGCTATATGCATAAATACTTTAATTTAGAGGTTAAACCTGGTTTAGCAGAATATTTAAGTAATCTTGCAGATTTAAACCAAGTCATCCATCAAACCGATGTAGCTGGACTCAGTGTGATTGCACGTGGTAAAAATCCAACCAATCCGTCTGAAATGCTCAGTTCAGAACAGTTTAAAGCCTTGATGGAACAGTTGAGCCAGCAATATGACCACATCATTATCGATACACCACCAATCCTGGCAGTGACCGATGGTATTATTATTTCTCAATATGCAGGCGTGAATTTACTGGTTGCGCGTTATGCTAAATCACAAATGAAAGAGCTTGAACTAAGCCTAAATCGCTTTGAGCAAGCCAATGTGAAAGTGAATGGTTTCATTCTGAATGACATTCAACGCTCAAGTGCTGGCTATGGTTATGGCTATAACTATGCATATGCCTATAAAGCCAATAAAGATGACTAAGCAAACTTTAAATTGATTGTTAAAAAACCAGATCCCGTGATCTGGTTTTTTATTTAAACACATAAATCTTATAAAAAACCCACGCATTTTTGCGCTTAATTATTCAATGCTTAAGCGTAGACATGCTAAGATCATTGCCATATTTTTTATTCCAATCTCACTTTGGGACATCTCATGAGTAAAGCTTTACCTTTCGTTGTCGCAGCCGTATTAGGCGGTGCAGCACTCGTTCCTGTCTACTATGCAACTCAACACCCAGCGACTGAACTTGGGGCAAAAGCTGATAAAAATGCAGCGCCTGTCGCAAAAATCAGCTACGCACTCGGCTATGAAGTTGCTAAGCAAACACCACCAGAATTAGAAACAAGCGCATTTATCACAGGTTTCCGTGATGCCCATGCGCAAAAACCTGCTGCATATACAGAAGAAGAGTTACAGGCAGCTTATGTAGAATTCCAAAAGGAACTACAACAAAAGCAAATGGATGAAACCAAAAAAGTTGAAGCAACCAATAGCAGCTTCTTGACAGAAAATGCGAAAAAAGAAGGTGTGAAAACAACAGCTTCTGGTTTGCAATATAAAATCACCAAAGAAGGTACAGGTAAGCAACCGACCGCAAGCTCTATCGTAAAAGTGCATTACAAAGGCCAACTTCCTGATGGCAAAGTGTTTGATAGCTCTTATGATCGTGGTGAGCCAATTGAATTCCCACTGAATCAAGTGATTCCAGGTTGGACTGAAGGTCTACAGCTGATGAAAGAAGGTGGTAAGGCAACGCTTTATATTCCTGCAAATCTAGGTTACGGTGAACAAGGTGTCCCAGGTTCAATTCCACCAAATAGCCCACTAGTATTTGATGTAGAATTAATCGCTGTAAAATAAATGATTTAAGGAGGGCTAGTGTCCTCCTTTATTTTTTGGAAGATAGAATGAAAAGATTAGGCCTGATTTTAATTGCCTCGACCATCGGAACGGTTCAAGCAGCTCCCATTTCCACAAAAAGTCCACAGAAAGAACAACTCGGCTATAGCTATGGTTATCTGATGGGTCGAGGGAATGCAGAAACACTCAAAGATTTGAATATCGAGACTTTTGTACAAGGCTTACAAGAAGCCATGCAAGGTAAGCCAGCCTCTTTAACTGATGAAGAAATGGCCAATGTGCTGAATCAATATAAAAAGCGTCTAGAAGCCAAGCAACTGGTAGAGTTTCAGGAGCAGGCCAAAAAAAATGATCAGTCCGGCAAAGCGTTTTTAGCGGAAAACGGCAAAAAAGCCGATATCGTAACGACGAAGTCAGGATTACAGTATCAAGTGCTACAACAAGGTCAAGGAAAGTCTCCCAAAGCCTCTTCTACGGTAAAAGTGAATTATGAAGGCCGACTATTAGATGGCACAGTGTTTGATAGCTCTATCGCCCGTAATCATCCTGTAGAGTTTAAACTCAGCCAAGTCATTGCAGGCTGGACTGAAGGTGTGCAAACGATGAAAGTAGGTGGTAAGAGCCGCTTCTTTGTTCCTGCCAATCTCGCTTATGGCGATGTGGGTTCAGGCGATGCCATTGGGCCAAACAGCACTTTAATTTTTGATATCGAATTACTTGAAGTGAAATAATAAAAAACCCTCCATTTGGAGGGTTTAATTTTACAACTGACTTATGCCTTTAAATGCCGTGGTCTAAACCCTGTCACCAGTAACCCAATCACATAAGCCACCACGCCAACCATACATAAGCCAGCCACTTCAACAATACGCAACCATTGTGAAATATCGCCTTGGTACCAAGTTAAGCCATACCAGAGTGCAGCAATCATCGCGATATTGGCAACTGCATATTGAAATGCAAGTTTCTTCCAATGCTCGCCAAAACGGAAAATATTACGTTTATGCAGATAGAAATACAGCATGCCCGCATTCACCAAAGCAGAGCCCGAAGACGCCAAAGCTAAAGCCATATGTTCTGCATGCCAGTCGATCAATTTAAAGAAGCCAATAAAGATCACGTTTAAAATGGCATTGGCCGCAACTGCCATTAAGCCGACACGGACTGGGGTCTTGGTATCTTGCTGTGCATAGAAACCAGGTGCAAAGACTTTAATCAACATAAAGGAGATTACGCCTGCACTCATACATTGCAATGCCAGAGCCGTCATTCTGGTATCTTCTAAAGTAAATTCACCTCGTTGGAATAACGCTTGAATGATCGGCGTCGACAACATAAATAACGCAATACTCGCAGGAATTCCCACCAGCATAATAATCTTCGCAGCCCAATCAATCATTCCTCTAAATTTAGCTTGGTCTTGCTCTGCATGACGTGCAGAAAGCGAAGGTAAAATGACCGTACCAATCGCAACACCAATCAGCCCCAATGGTAACTCAGTCATACGCTCGGCACTGTATAACCAGGAGACCGAACCATCCTGCATAAAGGAAGCCCAAATGGTGTTCAGCAACAAGTTAATCTGGGTAACGGATACACCAAATAAGGCAGGCAGCATCAATTTTAAGATGCGATCCACCCCTTCATGTTTAAAATCAACTTTAGGTGGAATCAGCAAATTCTTCTTCCATAATTCCGGAATCTGAATCGCCAACTGTAGAACACCCGCCGCAACCACAGCCCAACCCAAAGCCATGATCGGCTCCGCCATATACGGCGTCAACCACCATGCCCCTGCAATCATCGCAACATTGAGCAGTACTGGAGAAAATGCAGGTGAGGCAAAAGAACCGTAACTGTTCAGAATACTGCTGGCAAAAGCCGTCAAGGACATAAACATCAGATACGGAATGGTCAGGCGGAACATATCGACCGCAAGCTCAAACTTCTCTGGGTCGTTATGGAAACCAGGTGCGTAGAGATAAATAATCGCTGGTGCGGCAACCATCGCCACAAAGGTCAGTAATGACATAGCCGTAAGCAGACAGCCAAATACCCGACTAATTAAAATCTGGACTTCGGCATGGGCACGGCTAGTTTTATATTCGGTTAAAACAGGAATAAAGGCCTGAGAAAAAGCCCCTTCTGCAAATAAGCGCCTAAAAAAGTTGGGAATACGAAAGGCAACAACAAAGGTATCGAAGTCCTTACCCGCACCAAATACATTGAGTAGTACAACATCACGTACCAAACCCAATACCCGAGATAACATTGTCATTGCACTGACAATTACAGTCGATCGCCACAATGCCATCGCATTCACCTACGGCTTATCTTTTAAAAAGCGTTATTGTAATGAAAGTCCCAACAGATTTCGTTGTGAAATTATAAATCTATCGATGTTTTTTCGGCTAACTTCTGTTGAGCGAGCAAATTTCGAAATAATTGCCAATCAAAATGTTCACCTGGATCGGTTTTACGTTTTGGCGCAATGTCAGAATGGCCTGCGATATGATTTTGAATTTTTGGATAGGCCTGTTGTAAGGTTTTCACAACCTCAACCAATGCTTGATACTGTGCTGGCTCAAAAGGCAAATCATCACTGCCCTCCAGCTCGATCCCGATCGAATAATCATTACATTCTTTCTGTGCAAGATAATTCGAACGTCCTGCATGCCACGAACGATCATTAAAATTCACAAACTGAATCACTTCGCCTGTCCGCAAAATCAACAGGTGTGCCGAGACCTGCATCCCTTCAATGGTCTGGAAATAAGGATGTAGCGACCAGTCTAATTGATTCTGAAAAAATTGCTGAATATAGCCCCCACCAAACTGGGAAGGCGGCAAACTGATATTATGAATAACAATCAGTTGAATATCAGTTCCAGCAGGACGTGTATTGAAATTAGGCGACGCAATCTGGGTCGCTCCCACCAATACACCCTCTTGTACTTGAGCAAATCTAGCGTGTTGCATTGTGACTCGAATCAGCAATTTAATCTTTATAGATGCCATTCTGCCATGCTTTATCCAGAATAATCGAGATGAAATACTTATTTTTTACAGGGAGGGTATTAGGGTCTATTAACATTTCACAGATGCTTGCGACAGAGAATATTTTTAGACGATACAAGGCATGACTTGCGAAATTTAGTCATTCTAAATGAGTCAAGTTATAACGCAGGAGCGGCAAAAAATATTCCTGTCCCAGAGGGTTATGGCTAAACCCGCCATAAACAGCGTTATGAAACTTGACAAGGGTGGCGCCATTGCCTACATTTCATGCCTTGTTTATGTCGTTTTAGCCAATAACGCAATGCATGGTTGAAATGTCAATAGACCCTATTATATCGCACACGTTTTTTGGTCAAAAATATACTGGAACTGGTATGAGTATTCCTCAATCTTTGCTTGAACAATCTATTCAAATCAATATCCAACAAGCATTACAAGAAGATATTGGGGACGGCGATATTACCGCCATGCTTACACCAGTCGATGAGCAAGCCACAGCAACCATTATTAGTCGTGAAGAGATGGTACTGGCAGGTCAACCGTGGGTGAATGCCTTGATTCAAGCCTATGATAACACCGTGCAAGTAACGTGGTTAAAGCAAGAAGGCGACGTGGTTGGTGCAAATGAAGCATTTTTAAAACTCGCTGGTTCAGCGCGCAGCTTACTCACAGTAGAGCGTCCAGCTTTAAACTTTATCCAGACCTTGTCTGCAGTTGCGACTAAAACTGCTAGCTATGTCAAACAGCTCGATGGTTTAAATACCAAACTGCTCGATACCCGTAAAACCTTACCAGGTCTACGTATCGCGCAAAAATATGCCGTAGCAATCGGTGGTGGTCAAAATCACCGCTTAGGTTTATTTGATGCTTTCCTGATTAAAGAAAATCATATTATGGCTGCTGGCGGTATTGCCCAAGCCATCACCAAAGCACACCAAATCGCGCCAGGCAAACCTGTCGAAGTTGAAGTTGAAACTTGGGATGAGTTAAATCAGGCACTTGAAGCTGGTGCTGATATCGTAATGCTGGATAACTTTAGTCAGCAACAAATGATTGATGCGGTTAAACATGTTGCAGGTCGCTGCAAGCTAGAAGCATCTGGCAATATTACCATCGAAAATTTACGTGAAGTGGCGACCACAGGGGTCGACTATATTTCAATGGGTGTATTGACCAAAGATGTAAGAGCGGTTGATTTATCCATGCGTTTTAACGCTTAAGCCTGATCTGTCTCTTTGTCTTGAGACTCATGCTTTTGTGAAGCTAAAAGTTCTGTTTTCTTAGAAACTTCAGTTGTTTCAACTTGCCACGCTGATTTGGCTTCGGTCGAATCAGTTGGTCGTGGATCTGCCGCCATTAAAACAAAAGTTACTGCGGTTAATAACACAAGAAAAACTTGTAACATCCTTACCCCGAAATATCTTACTTTCAATTTTTGCTCACTGTATCAAACGAACATGAGCCAAATCTGAGTGCTATGTAACAGCATGAAAACACTCAGTGAGATTCTGTTGAAGATGATAGCTATATGTTTGCTTTCATTTCGATCTGTGTAAGCTCATAATGCTCAGCAACACTATTGATTAAAATAATAATGATGGACAGCATATTTGAGGCTTTATTCCACTTACTTTTTAAGTTTTTCCGCTTTGTATTTATTAATGTAATCTTTGAAATTATTTTTGAAGGATTAATCCGTTGCATCGGTTATGGAGTAGTCCGCGGTTATCGTCTTGGGCAACGGGTGGATTTTGACAGTACTGAAGTATTTGTGGCTGGTTTTTTCAGTTTGATGCTACTGATAATATTGTGTCTTTATTTTTTATTGCACTAATTTAATCTAAAAAGCAGCCTAAGTACCCACCTAGACTGCTTTTTCTCATCTAATCCTACAATTTATAGCTCAATAAAGCCCATATATGGATCAGAAATGGAGTCTTCATTGGTTTCAATACGTCCAGCAAAACGACGGCTATAACTCGGATCATTTTCAATGGTGACGGTGAAATCATACCAACCACCAAACTCGCTCATGTCCCAGCCAAGTTCTTTTTCAGTTGCCGCTGTTTCAATCTGCCAGAGCTTGTTCGGTAAATAAGCGTTGGCCTTGATTACCAGTTTTGCAACCTGTGCTGCGTCATTACGTACTTTTAAGAACAGCTTTGGATCACACTCTTCCATACAGACCCGAATCTCTGGCAATGCCTGAATTTGTGTTGCTTGAGCTAGATTGCCCGTAAAACTACGGTGGAAACCATTCGGCCCCAATACCCATAAATCATAACGATTATCATGAGTCTGCCAGATGTCATCCAGTTGCTTGCCTGCCTCAACCATATAACGGCGCGGCACCGCATCCAGATTTAATTTATCGTAGACATGGAACACGGCTGCATGCGAACCTGTATTCGAGAACATCAGTTTGACGGTTTTCGCTGCAGCGTCCACTTTAGCACTAGTGTGCAGAATATAAGGTAAGGCACGAGATGGACGGATACCCATGTCCTGCACAGGATAGGTCTGACTTTCTGGACGGCTCACCTGCCCCAAACGCTCCTGTGCTTTACGGATGGCATCTGCTTCAGCTTTGCTCTTCTTCCCCGCCAAATCTGGCATTGGGAGTAAATTCGGGGTCTTAAAGTTAAAGGCTGACATTAAATCGCCACATACCGCACGTCGATATGGGCTGATATTTGGTTCCTGTACGCCAAAACATTGTTCTAGGAAGCGAATCACGGAAGAATGGTCAAACACTTGTGAATTGACCCAGCCACCACGACTCCACGGTGAAATGATATACATCGGTACACGAATCCCTGGCCCATAGACCCCCACCCCATTACTCACTTTCGGATCGGTAAAATTCGGTTGTCCATTGGATGCTTTGGCATGCGTCGCATACTCATAAGACATCTGTTCCTTGCTTAATGTCGATTTACCATAGACTTCACCTGAAATATCCATCGAAGGCGCACTTGGTGAAGGCACATGGTCAAAGAAACCATCATTTTCATCAAAGTTAATCAGGAAAACTGTCTGGCTCCACAATTCTGGGCGCTCAGTCAGCGCATTCAACACTTCCTGAATATACCATGCACCTTGCACAGGGCTTGAAGGCCCAGGATGTTCGCTATAGGTTGCAGGCGCCACCAGCCAGCTCACCTGTGGTAGTTGTCCTTTGGCAATATCTTCTTTAAATGAACCGAGAAAACCACCATCTGGCATGGTATTGGCAATGCCTTTATATAAGGGTTGTCTGGCATCAATGGCTGGATCATAAGCTGGACAAATCGTACTGTTATTGACTGGCTTGCCTGATAATTCGTTGGCACGGCGGTACTTTTTAAATCCTGCCAATGGGTTATCGGTAAAGTTGTCTGGCATGTTTTGATAAACTTTCCAGCTCACGCCCGCTTCCTGTAAGCGCTCAGGATAAGTGGTCCAGTCATAACCTGTGAGAGATGTTCCAATCGAGTCCAGATCATTAACCACACTGGCAACATTCGCCCCTGTTGGGCCATTCGTTCCCGTCCAGATAAACATACGGTTAGAATTGGTGCCAGTATGCATCGCACAGTGGTAGGCATCGCACAACGTAAAAGCATTGGCTAAGGCAAACTGGAATTCAACTTCCTGTTGTTTGTAATAACCCATAGATTGTGGTTGCTTGTATTGCACCCAATTGCCCATGCGACCATGATCCCACGCGTATTGCCCGTCAGTCCATGAATGTGGCGTGCCACTGACACGCTGTGCATTGCCGCGGCTGCTGTCTAGATGATAGGGGTAGACTTTATTCTTATTGGCGTCGTATTGTTCCCAGACTTTACGGCCTTGGCTCAGTGGAATAGTGAAACGGTCACCAAAACCACGTACACCTTTCAGGGTGCCAAAGTAATTATCAAAAGAACGGTTTTCCTGAGTCAAAATCACCACGTGCTTAACGTCTTTGATGGTGCCTGTTTCTACCTTGGCATCAATCGCAAGTGCTTTTTGAATACTCATTGGAAAACTGGTCAATGCAGCCGTACCAAACAACGCTTTGGTTGAATTTAATACAAAGTCACGACGATTCATCTTATTAACTTCCTTATTTTTATTCATTAGGGCGCACAGTGAATTTTGCAGCTTGTGGTTGGCGGCTGTGGATTTGGCGTGGAATTATTGTTATCGCCTTTATCACTATCATTACAGGCACTGAGTAAAAAGCAGCTACTACTCAGTAACGCTAAAAAGAAATTTCGCATTTTACTATCCGTTAAAATATCAGTGCAGATAGTCAATACAATATAAATGACATTTAGATGATGATTTGATCGCAGTTTGATGACAGAAAAATAAGATAAAAAAAAGGCGGTCTAAACACACCAGACCGCCCGCACTATCAACTGGAACTTACCAACCGAGTGCCTGCTGTTGCTTTTGAATCAATTCCGCGATTCCTTTTTCTGCAAGCTCCAACATGGCATTGCACTGTTGACGGGTGAACGGTTTGTCTTCTGCCGTTCCCTGAATTTCAATAAATTCACCCGCTTGTGTCATCACCACATTCAAATCCGTTTGGCAATTTGAATCTTCTTCGTAGCATAGATCGAGGAGTACTTCGTCTTTATACATACCCACCGAAATTGCTGCCACTAAACTCTTTAATGGATCCTGTTTAATCTTTTTGTTGCTGAGCAATACATTCATTGCGTCAACCAAAGCCACCGCTGCACCCGTAATCGCCGCAGTACGGGTACCGCCATCTGCCTGAATCACATCACAGTCGATGGTAATGGTGTTCTCGCCCAACTTCTTCAAATCCACCATTGCACGTAAGCTACGGCCAATCAGGCGCTGGATCTCTTGAGTACGACCCGTTTGCTTACCACGAGCCGCTTCACGATCGCTACGCGTATGCGTTGAGCGTGGCAACATGCCATATTCAGCTGTTACCCAGCCTTGACCCTGACCTTTCAGGAAGCGCGGTACCGAGTTATCAATACTCGCGGTACACAACACTTTAGTATGACCAAACTCAACCAAAACTGAGCCTTCTGCGTAACGGGTATAGTTACGGGTAATTTTTACCTCACGTAATTGGTCTAATGCTCTTTGGTCAATACGCATAACGATTCCTTAAAACTATGGCTCAAATATCATTGCGCCATAGTATAGCTCAATTACACGTGCTTTCAGTTTTACTTATTCGTTACAATTCACCCAATTAAGCAAATCTAAACTTCGCTTTCAGATTGCTCCAGGCTTGTGCCAGTTGCGCGGATAAATCATTCGGCAATGAACATTTAGCCAAACGTACCCACACCGTCCAGAACTGCTTCATGAAGTTGGCTTCGTTATAGTTCACTCCATATTCGGCACATAATGCTCTAATTTGTGGTGCAACCTGTTCATAACGATTGGCAGGCATATCAGGGAATAAATGATGCTCGATCTGGTGGCTCAAGTTACCACTCATAAAATGCATCCATTTCCCACCTGTGAAGTTGCTTGAACCACGAATCTGACGAAGGTACCACTGTGCCTTGGTTTCATTCTCGGTATTGTCCGCTTCAAAGGTTTCAGCATCTTCAGTAAAGTGACCATTAAAAATCACTGCTGACGACCATAAGTTACGCATGATGTTTGCGACTGCATTACCCGCCAATACTGGAATAAAGTTTACTGTGGCAATCGCTGGGAAGAACACATAATCTTTTAACACTTGGCGTTTGGCTTTTTTACGGAACTCAGCCGCATCTGCCCAAACCTGTTTCCATGTTTTGGTTTTATAAACCAACGCATCTTCCAGATGCAGGTTTTGTACACCCACATACCACTGAAAAAAGAACATGAGCTGAAGTGCCAATGGGATATTTGCCAAATGACGTACTTCCCATTTCTGGTCTTCTGTGACACGTAAAATGCCATAACCCACATCGTGATCTTTACCGACAATATTGGTATAAGTATGGTGCATATAGTTATGGGTATAGCGCCAGTCATTGCCCGAACAGGTATTGTCCCAATCGTAATCTTCACCACGTAAACTTGGATCATTCAACCAGTCAAACTGACCATGCATCACGTTATGGCCCAATTCCATATTCTCGACGATTTTAGACACACCCAGCATCGCGGTTCCCAACAACCATACGGGTGGAATCCAGCCACCGAACATCAACATGCCACGGGATGCGATTTCGGTATAACGCACGAAATTACGCACTTTATAAATATATTTTGAATCCTGCTCACCAAGGTTTTGCATCACTTCCAGTCGAATTTGCTCGACACGGCGACCAAACTCCTCGACTTGTTCAGGGGTTAAATGGGCTGACTTTGATACGGTTTTAAATTCTAATGCCATATTCATTGTGTTGATCCTCAAATATCTTTGTTTTTATAGGTCAATCGTGACTGGGCTTAACGCCTGGCTCACACATAACTTGATTGGACGGTTCGGTTGATCATCAATTTCGCCAGTAAGGACGTTCTGGGTCACACCGCTGACTTTGGTACAGCTACAGCGGTTACACACGCCCATACGACAACCATGTTGTGGACGTAAACCTGCTTGCTCTGCACTACTCAGGAGATTGGTCGTTGCAATAAAATTTTGTTGCGCACGACGAAACGTAATCGGTTGAGCTTCACTGGAATGCTCGACTTGTACGGGTTGGAAAAATTCTTGATGAAAGTTCTCCACCGCCCCATGCTGCGTATAAATCTGTTGTGCCTGTTTCATCATGCTGTGGTGACCACAGGCATAGGCTTGGATATCTTTAAAATTAGGGACGAGTTTCTCTAACAATGCTGCATCTAAATGCTGTTTTTGCTGCGCCGTATTAAAGAAATGATAATTCAGTTGTGGATATTGCTCAGCCAAGGCCAAGATGTCCTGATGCAATACTTCAGCACGGTTAAAATACACCACATGCACTTGTTCAAGCTGCTGTTGTAATGCTTGTTTTAATAAAGAATAAATTGCAGTAATACCAGAACCTGAAGCAATCAGTAATGCAGGTTGCTGACCTTGATGTAAGATGAAATCCCCTTGCGGCTGAGAAATCTCGAAGCTGTCTCCAACACGCAATTGTTGTGCTGCTTTAGACACTAAACCTTGAACTTTAATGCCTAGACGGATGTCACCTTGTGGCGTGACCTCAATAATGGAATAGCTACGTTGTTGATATACCCCATTAATCATGAGGGTAATTAAAACGCTTTGGCCTGCTTTAACTTGGCGAATCTCAAAATTATGATTTGGCTTTAAGCTGAGTGAAACCATATCTTCGCTCAGCGGCTGCACAGCAGTGACTTGCGCAAGAATGCGTTTCCAGGCGAAGGTTGGCTTGATCTTTTGCAAGATAAAATCAACGAAATCTTCTCGAATCCAATGTGGCTGATAACTTAACTCTGCGTTCATACGTTCCTCGTTTTGTATCTGGCTATTTATTTTGAGTGAACAAATGTTCATGTAGTGAACATGTGTACACTATATTTATTTGTGTTCACTGAGTCAACACTTGTTCACTAATTTTTTGAATATTTTTTATACTCGTTATAAGCCACTCAAAATACGAGGAAAATAAAACGCCTCTCTTAGATTCTGCTTATCTTTTGCACATCTGTTGCGCCTATAAAGATCAAAAACATCTGTATTTAGCAATGTACGAAGACTAAAAAGTTTCTGTTTTTTTTGCTAGACTCTTTGGTATGGTTTTAATGGATCTTATTCATGTCGATTAGAGATGAACGAAAACAACAGAGTCGACAGGCTTTACTGGATGCAGCCCTCCACCTGAGTACCGCAGGACGCTCATTTAGTAGCATTAGCTTGCGTGAAGTTGCACGTGAAGTTGGTTTGGTACCAACGGCGTTTTATCGTCATTTTCAAGATATGGATGCGCTTGGACAAGAGCTGGTTGATCAGGTCTCTTTGCATTTAAAAAGCCTGATTCATCAATTGGGGCAAAGCTACCTGTTACACAGTGGTTCGGCCAAAACCCGCACCAGCATTGAGTTATTCGTACAGGCGGTTAATCACAGCCCGCAGCAATGGCAATTTATGATTGCAGAACGCTGGGGTGGATCTGAAACCGTACGTATTGCGATTGCACGGGAAATTGAGTTTCTGATCGAAGACCTAGCCATTGATCTGTGCAAGCTTGAAACCTTCAAACACATCAAGGAAGCCAAGCATTTACAGGTCCTTTCTACGATTTTGATTAATATGTCATTTACGTGGGCCATGACTTGGATCAATTTGCCAAAACAGTTCACGATTGATCATTTACTCGAACAACAAAACCTGTTTATTGATAATGCAGCGACCCAAGTGCGCTTATTATTCAGTGGGATTTCCAACTGGGAACCAGAAAACGCTTGACCATATCCAAACCAAAGTTTGATATATAAAAGCATTGCTTCGCGTTATGATGCATTGGACACTAATGCAAATGCAGTGTGGAACACTATGAGGAGCTTATAAGCATCATGAATCCAGATCGTCATACTCAGTTCTTAATTCGTAAAGAAAAAATCTTGCAGGTTGCAGAAAAGCTGTTATTAGAAAACAACCAAGAAATGACCTTAGATGAACTGGTTGCTGAACTGGATATTGCCAAAGGCACTTTATATAAACATTTCCGTAGCAAAAATGAATTATTGCTGGAACTGATTATCCAGAATGAAAAAGAAATCTTAAAAATTTCAGATAAATACAACACAGATGTCAAAGAGTATGCGCCACGTTACATGCTCTATCATCTAACCTCACCAAGCCGTACCATTCTGCTGCATCAGTTAGAAGAACATTTGACCATGACTGAATCCAAGTTAAAGCATCTATTTGATGAGCTTTACTCGATCCGTCAACAACGTATCGTGTCGTTAAAAGACATGACTGAAAAATATTTAAAATCACAGAATTATGATATGTCGATTCGTGATTATCTTTCTTATATCTGGTCCCTGACCTACGGCGCAGCATTATTGTTGAATTCAAGCTATTACCAGCGCTCGATTGGTTCACGTGAAAAGTTAATTAACCTGTATGTCAATCAGGCCTTATCTCTTCCGACGCAGAAAGTTCAGATTGATTTAAAAGACTTCCAGCTAGATCAAGACTAAATAAAAAAGGACTGTCACGGCAGTCCTTTTTATTTGAAATTGCATCAATTATTTCGCTTTACGCTCTTTTTCTAACAAGTAATTCACCACTTGAGTGACTTTACCATCTTCACCCTGAACCACATATTTACCATTCACAACCACAGCAGGAACACCCGTCAACTGGTATTGCTGCGCCAGTTTATTTGACTCTGCAATTTTTGCAGTGATTGGGAAAGAGTTAAACATGCTGTTAAATTTTTGCTCAGGTACGCCGTAACGCGCAAAGAATTTTGCTTGAGAAGCCTGATCAAAGATTTGCTGACCACCTTCATGAATCGCATGGAAAAGTGGAATATGGGTCTTTTTACGCACACCTAATGCTTCAGAAACGTAATAACCACGGGCACCTTGTTCCCATACTTTATTCATTGCTGCTGGTGTACGAAGGAAATAAACGTCTTTTGGAATCTGCTTCAACCATGCTTGCATATGTGGTTCAAGCTTAAAGCAGTGCGGGCAACCGTACCAGAAGAACTCACGCACTTCGAGCTGGCCTGCTGGCGCAACCGTTTTACCTGGATTTGCAATAACGGTATAGTCTTTACCAGCCACAAAATCTGCTGCCATCGCATTCATTGAAAATGCCAATGCAGCTACACTCAAACCACTTAATACTAACTTTTTCATTGACTTTGCTTTTCCTCTAAGCATTTTTCGTAAGTTTATATGCTTAATATAAAACAAACACGAGCAATTCGTTTTGCTTCTGTGAAGTTTTTTATTGGATTTATCGCTTTTTTTGCCAGAATCGCTACACTACCAACAGATTAAACCTAAATAATCATCCTTATATAGAGGTGACACTATGTCGCAATTGAATGTTGACCCGCAAGAAATCGCAAAATTTGAAGCATTGGCTGCCAAATGGTGGGATCAACATTCTGAATTCCGCCCGTTGCATCAAATCAACCCTTTACGCTTAAACTGGGTAGATGAACGTGTTGGCGGTCTGGCTGGCAAGAAAGTACTCGATGTTGGCTGTGGTGGCGGAATTCTGGCAGAAAGCATGGCGCGTCGTGGTGCGGATGTACTCGGCATTGATATGGGCGAAGCGCCACTTGCTGTTGCACGTTTGCATGCACAGCAGGACAATGTTGAAAATATTGAATACCGTCAGATACCAGTTGAGCAACTGGCACAAGAACAGGCAGGTCAATATGATGTCGTGACCTGTATGGAAATGATGGAACATGTACCTGACCCTGCTTCAATCGTCAAAGCCTGTCAGGCTTTGGTTAAGCCAGACGGTCATGTGTTCTTCTCGACGATTAACCGTAATCCAAAATCTTATTTATTTGCCATTATCGGTGCTGAATACGTACTTCGCTTATTGCCAAAAGGAACGCATGACTATCATAAATTCATTCGTCCTTCAGAAATGGCACACGATATCCGCAATGCAGGACTTAGCCTGAAAGAAATGACAGGTTTACATTACAACCCGATCACCAAACATTACTGGTTAGCGCCAAATGTTGATGTGAATTATATGGTTCATACGACAAATACAGGTGCATGATGAAAGCTGTTTTATTTGATCTTGATGGTACGCTGATCGATACCGCTGCAGACTTTATCCGTATCATTCAACAAATGTGCCGTGATGAACAACGTCCTGTCATAGATGCTGCAGCCATTCGCACTCAGGTGTCTGAAGGTGCACGTGCCATGGTGAAATTGGTTTATCCAGAATTAGAGATCACCGATGAGGTTTTCCTCGCACATCGTCAGCGCTTTTTAGATACCTATGGTGCCAATATTGTTGTCGATACCGAACTGTTTGAAGGCATGTACCCTTTACTGGAAGAACTCGAAGCACATCAAATTCCGTGGGGTATTGTGACCAATAAACCTCGCGGTTTAAGTGAGTTGTTGCTCGCAGCATTAAACCTGACAGAGCGTTGTGCAGTCTTGGTTTGTCCGGAAGACGTCAGCAAAACTAAACCCGATCCAGAACCGATGTATCTCGCTGCACAAAAGCTCAAACTTGATGCCAAAGACATCATTTATGTGGGCGATCATCCACGTGATATCGATGCAGGTCGCAATGCAGATATGTATACCATTCTGGCAGCCTATGGCTATTTACCCGTAGAATCACGTGATGATCTGGCGGCATGGCAGGCAGATGCCATTATTCACACCATCCCCGAATTACACCAACTGCTCAAACAGAAAATCACTGTTTTGTCAGAAAATCAGGGTATGATGGGTTAAATATTGATGATAAAAACAGGAGGCATAACAATGAAATATTCAGAATATCAACCTCGTCCAGATTTGCTGAAAGACCGTATTATCCTGATCACCGGTGCTGGTGACGGTATTGGACGTGCTGCTGCTATGAGTTATGCCCTTCATGGTGCAACCGTTGTGCTACACGGTCGTACCTTGAATAAACTTGAAGTGATTTATGACGAAATTGAAGGTTTGGGTGCACCTCAACCTGCAATTCTACCTTTGCAGCTTTCAACCGCGTCAACGCATGATTACGAGCTTCTGGTCAATACGCTTGAACAGCAATTTGGTCGTCTTGATGGCATCTTGCATAACGCAGGCATGCTGGGCGATCGTGTTGAACTGGCAGAATATCCAGTCGATGTCTGGGATGATGTCATGGCCGTCAATTTACGTGCGCCTTTTGCTCTTACTCAAGCTTTATTGCCGTTGTTAGAGAAATCTGAACACGCCTCTGTGGTATTCACCAGCTCAAGTGTCGGCCGAGAAGCACGTGCATTGTGGGGCGCTTATTCAGTGTCTAAAGTTGCAACTGAAGCTATGAGCAAAATCTTTGCCGCAGAAAATACTTATCCAAATATTCGTTTTAACTGCATCAATCCAGGTGGCACACGTACAGCGATGCGTGCCAAGGCCTATCCGGAGGAAGATCCAAAAGTACTTCCAACACCAGATAGCATTATGCCAGCCTACCTGTACCTGATGGGTGACGATAGTCTGGAGATGAATGGCCAAAGTATTGATGCTCAAGCTTAATTCACACATTAAAATAATTCTAAATAACATTGGACACTGACGTTAAAACTGCTTTTTTCAGAGAAATGGGCGAAGAATCTTCATCTTTTTAATGGAACAATGAATTGATCTTCACAGTTTCTCTGCATTTTTAACGTACAGTAGTTCACATGAGAGACATCCGAAGTCAATAAGGTGCATCATGAAAAAATTTTTCATTATCTTGGTTTTAGGTTCGACGACCCTGTTCAGTAGCATGGGGAGTTTTGCAGGTCCGCATGATCGTGACGAAGACTCGCGTGGTGGCGGCTGGCAAAATGGTCGTGGCTTTGATCGTCCAGATGGTGAAAATCGTCAACGTGAACGCCGTATGCGCGAAGAACGTGGTGTGGAGCGCCTAAAACAACATCGTTGGCAGGCAGGTTATGTCATGCCACAGCATTATCGTGGTAATGGTTATAAAGTCGATTACAAAGACAATAACCTTCCTCGACCGAGCCGTAACGAACAATGGTACAAGATCAACAACGACTATATTTTAGTCAACTCAGAGGATAACAGTATTATCCGTATCATGGGCTTCTAAGCACTTTTTAAAAGGCGAATGATATTAAAGTTGGGTTGTTGTTTTCATAATAGATTTATCTTTTCATTTTTTTCGTTAAAATCAGATCAATTGGTACATCTCTGAGATTCACATGGCGCCCCAAATGACTGAAACTTTACATAGTACAACACAAGATTATGTACATTGGTTTCGCCATTCCGCACCTTATATTAATGCCCATCGTGATAAAACCTTTATCCTGATGTTTGCGGGCGAAGCGGTTCAGCACGAAAATTTCCAACATATTATTCATGATATTGCCCTGTTGCACTCGCTGGGCATCCGCTTGATTCTCGTTTACGGCGCACGACCGCAAATCAACCAGAATTTGCTTGAACGTCATATTGAGACCCCATTTCACCAAAACCATCGTATTACCACACGCGAATCTTTACGTGGCGTCATGAATGCTGTGGGTTCGATCCGTTTAGAAATTGAAGCCCTGCTATCTATGGGATTGGCGAATTCACCTATGTATGGCGCTCGCATTGATGTCGTGTCTGGTAATTTTGTGACTGCCAAACCTTATGGTATTCGTGATGGGATCGACTTCCAGCTCACTGGTGAAGTCCGTTCTGTAGATACCGATGCCATTCAACGCCATCTCGATAATCACAACATCGTCCTGCTCGGCCCCACCGGCTATTCAACCACTGGGGAAGTCTTTAATTTACTGGCAGAAGAAGTTGCGACCAAAACGGCTATTGCGTTAAAAGCGGATAAGCTGATTTTCCTAGGCGAAAAGCAAGGACTGATGAATAAGCAGCAACAGCTATTACGTGAATTAAATCCGCATCAACTAGAACCATATATTCAACAGAACCAACAACAATATCCAGAATTTGCCTTACACCTCAAACAGGCTCAACAAGCATCCTTGTCAGGCGTACATCGCGTACACCTGATTTCTTATGCCTATGACGGCGCACTAATTGAAGAACTGTTCACCCGCGATGGTGTCGGTACCTTGATTACCGATGCCCACTATGAAGAAGTCCGTATTGCCAATATCAATGACGTTGGTGGCTTGATCAATCTGTTACGCCCACTCGAACAGGAAGGCATTCTGGTTTATCGCTCACGCGAACGTCTTGAAAGTGAAATTGAACATTTTGCGGTGATTGAGCGTGACGGTATGATTCTGGCTTGTGCAGCACTGTACCCAATTCCTGCGGAAACTAATGAAATCCGTTCTGCTGAAATTGCCTGTGTGGCTGTCGATGCCAGTTATCGTAAATCAAATCGTGGTAGCCAGATTTTGCAATTCCTTGAAAGCAAAGCCAAGCAACAAGGGATTCAACAGCTCTTCGTACTCACCACCCGAACCGCTCACTGGTTTCTGGAACAAGGCTTTAGCCCTGCCAGTGTGGATGATTTACCCAATGCCCGCCAAGAGTTATATAACTATCAGCGTAATTCACTGGTCTTTAAGAAAACCTTGCCTGCAAAATAAGGCCATTGGAGATATTTTTATTTTTGATAAGAATATCTCCTTATTATCACGATCTCTGCTTAAGACAATTTCGATAAAAATTTGAACAATCATTAAAATATCTAAAATTTAATTAAAAAACATAATCTTAGTTAGAAATAAATCACTTTCTCTTATTCAATCTACAGATAAGATTATTCGATCTTCTATTTTGCACTTTTCATCATAAGCAAAGCCCGATTAGTTATTTTTTATGCAATAAAAAAAGTTTTAGCTTAGTTGCTCATCTTATTTAAATCTTTTGATTTTTCGGGGAGCACACCTAACATGGCTGTTTCAATCAATCGCTCATGGGCAACATCTACTCTCATTGCGGCAAGTCTTGCCAGTCTAATGGGTGTGACAGGCTGTGCAAAAAAACCTGAGCAGCAAGCTACAACAAAACAAGAAACCACAACATTAAATATCGGCTTTCAAAAGTATGGCATCTTGCCGATCGTCAAAGCAAAAGGTGAATTAGAAAAAACCCTTGCTGCTCAAGGTGTACAAGTTAAATGGGTCGAATTTCCCGCTGGCCCCCAATTATTAGAAGGCTTGAATGTTGGCAGCGTCGTATTGGGTGAGGCTGGTGAAGCCCCACCTATCTTTGCGCAAGCCGCCAATCCGAATCTGATCTATGTTGCCAACCAGCCACCTGCACCAAGCGCAGAAGCCTTGATTGTACAAAAAGACTCTCCGATTCAATCCGTTCAGGATTTAAAAGGTAAACGCATTGCCCTAAATAAAGGCTCCAACGTGCACTACCTGTTACTCAAGTTGCTAGAAGAAAATAATCTCACCTTGAATGATATCCAGCCTGTTTATCTGCCGCCTTCGGATGCACGTGCGGCATTTGAAAAAGGTGCTGTCGATGCATGGGTGATCTGGGATCCATTCTTGGCTGCGGCTGAACATCAGATTCATGCACGTGTCATTGCCAATGGTGAGCATCTTGTAAGTAACCATCAATTCTATCTATCTGATCGCCAGTTCGCTGAAAGTCATCCGCAGGTATTAAATACCGTAGTAACGACACTCAATCAAACAACGGACTGGGTGAAGGCCCATCCTGACGATGCTGCAAAACTGTTAGAAAAACCGACCGCACTTGAATTCGACATTTTAAAAACGTCAATTTCACGTATGGGTTTTGGGGTGCAACCTATTTCTGAAAAGGTCGCCAAAGAACAGCAATATGTAGCTGATGCGTTTTTTGCCCAGAAACTGATTCCAAAGCAGCTTGTGATCCAAGATGCCTTATTGAAGAACGAAGTTAAATAATTGAGGATCACCATGAAGTTGTTATCTAAAGTTTCTGTTCTGGGTGTGCTGATCTCTACATTTTCGCTGAGTGGTTGCCAGAAACCCGAACAGCATACGGAGAAAGCAACTTCAACAACTGAAAATACAGCCGTAAAAACACTCTCGATCGGTTTCCAGAAATCTTCTCTCAGTTTGTTGGTTGCCAAACAACAAAAGCTATTTGAGCAAGAATTTCCGAATGCCAAAATTGAATGGCGTGAATTCCCTGCGGGCCCACAGATGCTTGAAGCACTTGCAGTCGGGGCAGTTGATTTTGGTTATGTCGGCAATACGCCACCGATCTTTGCTCAGGCTGCGGCTAAACCATTGAGCTATGTAGCTTATGAAGTGGTTGCACCGACGGGACAGGCTGTTTTGGTACATGCCAACGATAAAATCAGCACTTTACAAGATTTAAAGGGCAAACGTATCGCGGTACAAAAAGGCTCAAGTGCACACGAATTGCTGGCTAAAACCCTTCAGAAAGCGGGTCTATCTTGGCAAGATATTCAGCCTATCTGGTTACCGCCTGCCGATGCACGCGCAGCATTTGACAAACAGGCTGTTGATGCATGGGCCATTTGGGAGCCCTACTTGGGTACAGCCGAACTTCAAGGTCATACCAAAACCTTGGTAGATGGCTCTGCTTTTCCAACCACGTATTCTTTTTATATTGGTAATCCTGACTATATTAAAAAGCATCCTGATTCTGCGCCAAAGCTCATCAAAAGCATCAACCTTGCTGATCAATGGATCGTGCAACATCAAGATCAGGCGCTACAGATTTACGCACAAAGTACCGGCTTGAGCCTTCCCGTAGCGCAACGTGTTTTAGACAAACGTCCAAAACCATCACCTGTACACATCCTCACACCAGAGGTCATACAGAGTCAGCAACAAATCGCCGATTTATTTAAACAAGAGCAGCTTATCCCTGTGCAGATTGATATCCAGCATAGTGTCTGGTCTGCCCAATAAACATTGATTTCATTTTCATAAGGAACATCGACATGAATATTTTCTGGTTTATTCCCACTCATGGTGACAGTCGTTATCTAGGCACCAGCAAGGGTGCTCGTCAGGTCGATCATGCTTATATGAAACAAATTGCCGTTGCCGTGGATAATCTTGGTTATGCAGGGGTTCTGATTCCGACAGGTCGCTCCTGTGAAGATCCGTGGATTACTGCTGCCAGTCTGATTGATGCCACCAAACAGCTTAAATTTCTGGTCGCACTTCGTCCCGGCATTACCACTCCAGCACTTGCTGCACGCATGGCTGCTACCTTTGACCGTCTTTCTAATGGCCGTATTTTGCTCAACCTCGTAACGGGTGGTGATGAACAGGAATTAAAGGGTGATGGTCTATATGAAGATCACAGTACCCGATACCAGACAGCCTCTGAATACGTGAAAATTTGGCGTGAAATCCTGACTCGCTCACATACTGGTGAATCATTTACATTTCACGGCGAACGCCTCAGTGTCGATGACGCCAAACTGCTCTACCCACCTGTACAGCAACCTTATCCCCCACTGTGGTTTGGTGGTTCATCAGAAGCAGCAACCGAATTGGCGGCAGAACAGGTCGATACTTATTTGACTTGGGGCGAGCCCCCTGCTGCGGTAAAAGAAAAAGTTGAACATTTACGTGCCAAAGCAGCGGCCAAAGGTCGTACGCTTAATTATGGCATCCGCTTACATGTGATTGTCCGTGAAACCAACGAGCAGGCTTGGGCTGCAGCAGATGAACTGATTCAATATCTGGATGATGCCACCATTGCCGCGGCGCAGAAAAAATTTGCTCAAATGGATTCAGTCGGTCAGCAACGTATGGCTGCACTTCACGGCGGACGTAAAGACCAACTTGAAGTCTCACCTAACCTCTGGGCAGGCATTGGCCTTGTGCGCGGCGGTGCAGGAACCGCCTTGGTCGGCGATCCTGAAACTGTTGCGGCACGTATTCAGGAATATGCCGATTTAGGCATTGATACCTTTATCTTCTCAGGCTATCCGCATCTGGAAGAATCCATTCGTTTTGCTGAACTGGTGTTCCCATTATTACCACTTAAAACCCGAGAGAAACTGGCACAGCCACATTTAACAGGCCCATTTGGTGAAATCATTGCCAATAACTATGTGCCTGAAGTCAAGGAACCTAAGACCTTGGCTAAGGAGACCGCATGAGTAGCAAAGTTTCCGTCAATAATGTTTCACGTGGAACACAAAAAATAGGCAGAAGTTTATTGCCTTGGCTATTTCCAATTTTACTGATTCTGATTTGGCAAGCTGCCTCAAGCGCAGGTTTACTACAAAATCGGGTGTTACCAGCCCCAACTGCTGTGGTGAGTGCTTTTTGGCACTTACTCCTCAGTGGTGAACTTTGGCTGCATGTTAAAGTCAGTGCTGGTCGTGCCCTACTTGGTTTACTCATTGGTGGGGGCTTGGGGCTGATTTTAGGCCTATTGAATGGCTCATCACGGATTGCTTCAACCCTGCTCGATACCACCTTGCAGATGATCCGTAATATCCCTGCATTGGCGCTGATTCCATTGGTCATTTTATGGTTCGGTATTGATGAAACTGCCAAACTGTTTCTGGTTGCTGTGGGGGTGTTTTTCCCAATCTATATCAATACCTATCACGGCATTCGTTCTGTCGATCCGCAACTGATTGAAATGGGGAAAAGCTACGGGCTAAGCCGTTGGCAGCTCTATAAAGAAATTATTTTACCGGGTGCAATGCCTTCCATTTTAGTCGGCCTACGTTTCTCTTTAGGGCTGGTCTGGGTACTTTTGATTGTGGCTGAAACGATCTCTGCACAATCAGGAATTGGTTATATGACCATGAATGCACGCGAATTTTTACAGACCGATATTGTTCTGGTCGGTATTTTACTCTACGCACTGCTGGGCAAATTAGCAGATGTATTGGCTCAAGGTTTAGAACGTTATTTATTACGCTGGCATGCTGGCTACCAGAAATAAAAGGGAGATAAAGATGAGTAATTTAAATCTAAATTTCTATGACAATAATCTGGTTCAACCTGTCACTGAACCAGAAACAGCTCAGGCACCTGCCAATGGCGCAGATATTCTGATTGAGCAACTGTATAAGTTTTATGGTGAGGTCAAGGTTCTCGAAGATCTTGATCTGCATATTCAGGCAGGTGAATTTGTTGCCGTTGTCGGACGCAGTGGCTGTGGTAAAAGCACCCTGCTCCGTCTCATTGCCCAACTTGAAAAAGCCAGTTATGGTGAAATCAAATTCCAGTCTGCACGCCATTTTCGTGAGGGCATCACCAATGCAGACATTCGGGTAATGTTTCAGGATCCTCGCCTATTGCCGTGGAAAAGTGTTCTGCAAAATGTTCAACTGGGTTTACCAAAAGACCAGCACCAACTCGCAGCGACCTTACTGGAGAAAGTCGGTTTAAAAGAAAAGGCAACGCAATGGCCTGCACAGCTTTCAGGCGGGCAACGTCAACGTGCAGCTCTGGCACGCGCCCTCTCGCATTCACCACGTATTTTGCTCTTGGATGAGCCTTTAGGTGCCTTAGATGCCCTGACCCGTTTGGAAATGCAAAACCTGATTGAACGTCTTTGGAAAGAACAAGGCTTTACCGCAATTCTGGTCACGCATGATGTCAGTGAAGCAGTCCAGTTGGCTGATCGAATTATTCTTTTAGATCAAGGTCATATCGCGCATAGTTTTCAGGTAAATTTACCCCGTCCACGTAAAAAGAGTATTGCTTTTGCACAACTCGAACAGCAAGTCCTTGATGCGGTTTTAGCGACCTAAAACCGCATTATTTTTTTCTAAAAAAGGCGTCAAATCATCAAAAATACCAATTCAAATTGACGACCAGCATATGAATTATTTACAAAATATGTATGGCCGTTTTTAGATTTCAATAATTATCAAATACATCCCTAGCATTGGCCTGAAAAGTATATTTTTTTCGATAAAAAAATTGTGTTACTGTGCACAAATCCGACAATTTATCTTACAATGTCAATGACATTTTTTGAATCAAGCTCGCAGATGGAACAGAAAAAAAGTACACAAAAGCGCAATCAACTGCTGAATGCTGCCCTAGATGTTTTTTCCGTCTATGGGTTTAGTGGCGCAAGTCTGGATGAGATTGCACAGCTCGCAAATATGCATAAATCCAATATTTTCTACTACTATGAAAATAAAGAGTCATTGTATGTCGAAGTGCTCACCACCGTTCTGCAAAAATGGCTGGCGCCTTTACAGACATTGGAGTCAGAACTTGAACCCACAGAAGCACTCACGCATTATTTAATTCAAAAAATCGAAAGCTCACGTGACCAGCCTAAGGCCTCACGTTTATTTGCACTTGAGATCATTCAAGGTGCACCACATATTTTGCCGATCTTAAAAGGCCCTTTGAAAAAGCTGTTTAAACGTAAAGCTAAAGTCATTCAAACCTGGCAAGAACAAGGCAAATTATCAGCAGAGATTGATCCAGAACTTTTAATTCTGAATATCTGGGCCATTACACAGAATTACGCGGACTTCTCAACCCAGATTGAAATGGTCACAGGGAAAACCTTACGTAATCGTAGTATGTTTCAACGTACAATCGAACATACTGTACATATGATGTTATACGGCGTATTGCCACGTTAAGTTTTCTTACGTTGAAAGCCTTAATTTTAGTGATTGAAATACATGAAAAAGCGACTGAAAACGTCGCTTTTTCATTCAGTACATGAGAATGTTATTAAGTTTGTCAAAACAAAATTATGCAACATGAAAAGTCACGGAAAAACTGTTTCATGTGCAGAACACGGAAACATCATTCACTAAGATATTGATACTAAATATAAAATATCAATAATTCCGTATAATGGTGTATTATGTTAATTTTAGAAAACCTTGAATTTTCTACATAAATAACCTAATGAATATATTTTATAATTGAACAACTTTTGAATAGCTTTGTTTTGTAAATAGAATAAAATGCTTTCCATAGTAGATCTGGCAGTAATTCATATGATTCTAGCAATTAAATCTCATTTATCCTATTTTTTAGAAAAGGGCATTATTAGTAATGTGAATTCGAGAGAAATTAACAACTCTGAAGGTGTAGGGCTAGATCTTGCTATTGCAGAAATCTATGAAATACAGGATGAAGAAGCTATTTTAGGGAAAGAAATTAGAAAAACACCATCTTCTCAATTAGTAACTCCTAATATGGATGGTTATCTGCATTTAAAACCAGGGAAAAGCTACTTAGTAAAAACATCAGAAATATTTAATTTGACACCCTCAATAAGTTGTCAATTTTATCCTAGAAGTACTCTTTTTAGGAGTGGGATAATATTCCAGTCAAGTATCCTTTCAGTAGGTTACATTGGCCCAATGATTTTTAATTTAACAAATATTGGAAAACAAGATTTTTTAGTGGAAATTGGTGCTCGATTTGCTACAGCCGTGTTTACAGAAGTTAAAGGGGATTCTAATAGCTATCGGGGTCAATGGAATGAAGGAAGAGTGTCCCAACCAAATATTGAGAAGCAAATTTAAATGAGTATTGTTTATTTAAAAGCAAACGTTACAAATAAGGTGCTAGAATTTGAGAAGCAAAAAAGATCATTTGCTAGCAAAATTTTGATCCGATATGGGAATGATGAAACAAAAGATGTACATATTGAGGACTTTTCTTTAGACATTACACTTGGAGATTCTTGGAATGAAAACTACTCTTACAATGATAAGGGGTTATTTCTAATAGAAAATGATAAAATAGTTTTACCTCCAAAAGGCTCTGTTGTTGTATCTATTAGAGAGTCTATTCGTATGCCAAATAATAAATTTGGTATTGTTTTATCCACTGGTAGTCTTTTTTTGCAAGAAGGAGTGCAAATACCTAGTGCAAAAGTTGAACCTGGCTACTCTGGAATACTCAAATTAAGGTTAGTCAATTCATCTAATAAGAAGGTTTTTCTGAATAAAAATCAAAAAATTGCATCAATAATTTTTTTTGATACTTCTCATACTCCACATCTAATAGAAGCAACGAACTCTGAAAATACAAATATACCTAAACAAGGTAAATGGAATAAAATTAGAAGCTGGTTTAAGCAACAAGGAGTAGGACAAGCAATACAATTAACAATTGCGATAGCAACCTCTTTATCTATGCTAATTGGAGCAATAGCATTTGCATATGGCGTTTATAAAGATCATCATACCGCTCCTCAAAAAGACTCCCAACCAAACTAGTAGATAGGTACTAAATGCTTATAATCGACAGTAATCTTTCCGGTTTAGTCAAAGATTATGGAATATGTGATAGAAGTTTAATTGAAACATTTTGTCTAAAGATAAGGTTATCTAGCAACTATTTTAAATTTAAAGAAAATGGAGGAGTTCCACCTACCATAAAATATGGATTTTATGACTATAACTATCATGAATATTATGAAGAAGTAAGGGATGAAGGAAGTAGTATAACTCTCGAGCCAGGTCAACAAATATTGGCTTGTAGTTATGATGACTATAAATTTCCCAATAATGTTTTTGGTTTAGTACAAACTAAAGGCACTCTGGCAAGATTATTTGTCCAAATTACATGTAATGATGGACAAATTGAACCTGGATATCAGGGGAAAATAACCTTAGAAATTGTTAACTTATCACCATTCAAGGTTGAATTGCCTTTTTTTAGTAATATTGGACAAATCTACTTATTCAACTGTTCCATGACTACTGAAACCCCCTACAATGGTCGATATGCTAATGCAAAGGGACCAACATTACCCAATTTTTTAGATTGGATGTGAAGTCATTATTACATTATTTAAAAAGTCCTATTTATGGGGCTTTTTATTCTATTTAACATAATGGGCGCTATACGAATTAAATACAAAACACTTTTATTTCAATGGTTTAATAATAATATAAAGTTTGCCCGCACACACTACAACGTTAGACCTTTGCATTTAAAAATGTGCCTGATACAACGCCAATAATTTTTGTGCGCCTAGTAATAGATTTTCTTCCCAATCCAGATGAGCCGTATCGTTTGCACCATCAGTAATATATTTAACTGAGATCAATCGTACGCCCAGTTTTTGGCACACCTTTGCCAAAGCATAGGCTTCCATATCCACGAGGTTGCAACTTACTCTAGGAATCCCTGTTTCGAATGAGTCACCCGTACCACAGATCCCTTTTGGTAAAAGCTCAAAATGGGGTTGGGTACAGATTTCAGCAGGAATCTCGTCATCCATTGGTGTGACCCCGACTGCAAAACCTAAGGGTGAAACATCCATATCACGTTGCACAAAAGTCGTAACTTCAACCAGACTATGTGCATCAAAGTGAGAACTTCCAGCACTGCCTAAATTTATGAGAGTTTTACAGCCCGTTTTTTGAATCACCTCAAACGCTTTAAATGCTGCATTAATTTTGCCAATTCCACTGTAATGGACTTCTATTCCTGCTTGCTCAAACAAACCTTTGGATTCATTCGGCAACGCCATAATCAGGGCAATATCAGCATTCATAAAAAGACTCGTTCAAATAAAAAAGAGACATAAAAAAGGTGTGCTCAGGCACACCTTAGATATTATTGCATCTTCTGCTGTAAGGCGACCAAACAGGGAGAGAAAAATAATTGTCCGCTATATGCACCAGCCACAGTTTTCTTCATCACCAGCGCCCACAATCCAACCAGCAACACGCTTAACACAACCGCGACCTGATATAAAAAACCGATATGCAGCTGATGCGCCAGATTTAAGATCGCCAGAATAAATACGCCGAACGGGAAAGTGAGTCCCCACCAACCTAGGTTAAATGGAATGCCAGTGCGCATATGGCGTAATGTAGTCAAAATCGCAATACCGAACCACCACACACCAAAGCCTAATAACACCAAGCTCGCCACGATTCCCAAAGCAGGCAACAAGGTAGCCAAGCCTTCAAAGCCCATCGCTTGCATGATCCGTGGTGCCTGCTCGCCGAGTAATAATAACGCTAACGCCCCTGTCCCAATCGGGCCCAAGCATAGCCAGCTAGAAATCGCGACTTCTTTCTCGGGCAATTGGTGCAAAGCAAGACGTAACATCAGGATAGTTAAGATCGCAAATGCAGGTAACACAGAAATGCCCCATAACACATAGCCTGTGATCAAAATCGTCAAGGCATGTTGCTCGGCTGCTAAATGTTGCAACAACAGACCTGCTGAGCTGGCAGCAACTTCACATGCCACAATCGGCAGCAGCCATACGGCGGTCATGCGTTGTAATTGATGGTCCTGACAGCTAAACATGCAAAATGGCACCACCCAAGCGATTACAACGGCAAGAATTACATCGATGTACCAAAGGTAAGTCGCAATCTGTATGGCAATATCACCATATAAATGTGTTCCGAAACTGAGAAAACCATTGGCAATTGTTGCTAAACCCATGGGTATCGCACCCAAAAACAGACTCATATTGGGATGGCTAAAAATCTGTTTCGCTTCATGTGGAAACAAGATCCAGCGCAAGCCATACAAAACAGTAAAAGTTGTAAATAACAGAATATTGAATTGCCACAATTTAGTCGCAAGTGTGAACATAAGAGACGAAGCAAAAGGAAGCTGTGTTAAAATCATGGCAACAACACCTGTGCCCATGGTGGCAGTAAACCAGTTCGGGGTAAAATAACGAATCACATCTTTCGTCTGTTCCAGCTGATAAAACGGCTTTTTCATCTCGATCTCTATGTAAAGCAACTATAAAGCGATTTTAGTTGAGTTCTAAAATAAGAAAAATTGATTTATTTTTATTTAATGAATCAATTTAATTGATATAAAACTTCTAAATCCTGAAAATTTTCTGTGTAAAAACACAACAACAAGACGAAACGCTGAGAATATGGCAATATATAGCCTTTGCAAAAATCACTGTATTTAACGCCCATGAAGTTGCTTCGTCTCAACGCATTATCGCCAGATTTTCAGTTACCTCCGACTGCGGTAACGATCGGCAATTTTGATGGTGTCCATCTCGGCCATCAAGCGATGATTGCTCAACTCAAAACGTTGGCTTCTGCTCAAGGCTTAAAAACATTGGTGATGATTTTTGAGCCGCAACCGCTTGAATTTTTTAAAGGTTATGATGCTCCGCCACGTATTAGCTCATTACGTGAAAAAGTAGAATATTTAACTGAGCTTGGTGTTGATTACATTGCGGTCGCGAAGTTCGATCAATATTTCAGAAGCTTAAATGCCACTGAATTTGCAGATTTACTCAAATTAAAACTCAATGCACAAAGTCTCGTTCTTGGAGATGACTTCCATTTTGGTAAAGATCGTCAAGGTAACAGCGAATTTCTACGCAACTATGGCTTTGATGTGACCAATTTAAATACCATCGCCTTGAATGGTGAACGGGTGAGTTCAACCCGTATTCGTCAGGTCCTACAAGCAGCTGATCTGGCTTTAGCTGCAAAATTACTAGGTCGCCCGTATAGCATCACTGGCCGTGTCCAGTATGGCGATCAAATTGGTCGCACCCTTGATTTTCCAACGATTAATGTCCGTTTAAACCGTCATAAACCGTGCTTAAACGGGATTTATGCAGTCGATGTGGTGTGTGAAGATGCCTCTCTTACGGCAAAAATAAAACATGCAGATCCTGCTCTTAATGGCATCTCTGGCTATCAAGCCGACAGTTTATTTGGCGCAGGTCATGTGGGGACACGCCCAGCCATCAAACAAGTCCAACCTGAATGGCGATTAGAGGTACATTTCCCCGATGTTTCTGCTAATCTGTATGGCTTATTGATGCGGGTAACCTTCCTTCACTATTTACATGGTGAGCTGAATTACCCTTCGCTTGAAGCCCTCAAAGCCGGAATTAATGATGATGTGCAAAAGTTACGAGATTATCGTAGCAGCACACCAGAATTTCCTTTTAAATTTAAATAGTAGGGTTTGTTAATACTTCACAAATCCTAATGTAAAACATGTCAGTTTACCAACTGATCAAACTGGAAGAAAACTTGCATGAGCGATAAGCAAACTCCTGAAAATGCAGTGGATTATAAAGCCACACTCAATTTGCCAGCGACTGAATTTGCCATGAAGGCAAACTTGGCTGTGCGTGAAGCCAAATGGTTAGAAGAGTGGTATGCCGACAACATTTATCAGCAGATTCGTGCATCGCGTATTGGCAAGAAAAAATATGTACTTCATGACGGCCCTCCGTATGCCAATGGTCAAATCCATTTAGGTCATGCTGTTAATAAGGTTTTAAAAGACATCATTATTAAAAGCCGCGTTTTAGATGGCTTTGACGCACCATATGTGCCAGGTTGGGACTGTCACGGTCTACCAATCGAACTTAAAGTAGAAGAAAAAGTCGGTAAAGTTGGCGTCAAAGTTGATGCATCTACCTTCCGTAAAGCATGCCGTGAATATGCATACACTCAAGTCGAATTACAGAAAAAAGACTTTGTACGTATGGGCGTGTTTGGTGACTGGGACAATCCATACCTCACCATGAATTTCAAACAAGAAGCAGATATCGTACGTGCACTCGGTGCTATTGCCAAAGCAGGTCATATTGAGCCGGGTTTAAAACCAGTAAACTGGTGTATGGACTGTGGTTCTTCTCTGGCTGAAGCTGAAGTTGAATACGAAGATAAAAAATCAGATGCCATTGATGTCGGCTTCACCGTGGTTGATCTGAAAGATCTCAGCACACGTTTGAATGTCGAGGTTAAAGATGCGACTGATATCGTGATCTGGACCACGACACCGTGGACTTTGCCTGCAAACCAAGCCGTAGCATTACATGCTGAAATCGACTATCAACTGGTACAGGTTACGACTGACCGTGGTACGCAAAACTTTATTCTTGCCAAAGATCTGGTGGAATCAGCAATCGAGCGTTATAAGCTTGAAAACCCAGTTGTACTTGCTGATTTCAAAGGTGCTGCAATCGAAAATCTTCTTTTGCAACATCCGCTTTTAACTGATCGTCAAGTGCCTGTGATTTTAGGCGAGCACGTGATTGCAACCAGTGGTACAGGTGCAGTACATACCGCACCGGGCCACGGTGTAGACGACTATAAAGTTGGCTTGCTCTATCAATTAAAAGTTGAAAATCCTGTAGGCGGCAATGGTGTTTATTTACCAACTGCGCCAATTTTTGCAGGCGAGCACATCTATAAAGCCAACCCACAAATTATCGAAGCATTGGGTGCAGTGGGCCGTTTATGGGCGCATCAGCCAATCAAGCATAGCTATCCGCATTGCTGGCGTCATAAAACACCAATTATCTTCCGTGCGACACCACAATGGTTTATCAGCATGGATGCCAATGGTCTACGCCAAAATGCATTAAACGCGATTGAAAATGACATCGAATTTGTGCCTGATTGGGGTCAAAGCCGTATTCAGTCCATGATTGAAGGTCGTCCTGACTGGTGTATCTCACGTCAACGTACATGGGGTGTGCCAATCCCATTCTTCGTTCATAAAGATACCAATGAATTGCATCCTCGCACGCCTGAACTGATTGAAGAAGTGGCTAAGTTGATCGAGCAAGAAGGGATCGATGGCTGGTATAACCGTGAAGCAAGTGACTTCATTGGTGCAGATGCCGAGAACTACAATGCAATCCGTGACACGCTTGATGTCTGGTTTGACTCTGGCACAACACACTATGCTGTGCTACGTGAACGTGAAGACCTGCAAGATCCTGCTGACTTGTATCTTGAAGGTTCAGATCAACACCGTGGCTGGTTCCAGTCTTCATTGCTGACATCAATTGCAATCAATGAACGTGCGCCATATAAAGGCTTGCTCACCCACGGTTTTGTGGTCGATGAGAAAGGCCGTAAAATGTCTAAATCATTAGGTAATATCATTACCCCACAAGACATTATTAAAGATATGGGTGCAGATGGCTTACGCTTCTGGATCGCTTCTGCGGACTACCGTTATGAAATGACAGCTGGTAAAGAAATCTTTAGCCGTGCTTCAGATGGTTACCGTCGTATCCGTAATACCTTGCGTTTCTTGCTGGCAAACCTAAATGGCTTCAAACCATCAACAGATGCGCTGCCAGTGGACCAGTTGATTGCATTGGATCAATACATCCTTCAACGTGCTGCTGAGGTTCAAAAAACTATTCAGCAAGCCTATGAAGAGATGAACTTCCATATTGTGACCAATGCCCTCACCAACTTCTGTATCAATGATTTGGGTGGTTTCTATCTCGACATCATCAAAGATCGTCAATACACCACCAAGGCAGATTCACAAGCACGTCATTCTGCGCAAACAGCGCTGTACCATATCGTTCAGGCCTTTGTCCGCTGGATGGCACCAATTCTCAGCTTTACCGCGCAAGAAGCATGGCCATTAATTCCAGAACAAACTGAAAAATATGTGTTTACTGCTGAATGGTATGACATTCCAACGGCATCAACAGCAAACTTACTGTCTGAAGCAGATTGGCAAACATTGATTAGCGTAAAATCAGCAGTAAATAAACAGATTGAAGCAGCACGTAACGCTAAACTGATTGGTAGTAACTTATCTGCAAAAGTTGAACTTTGGGCAGATGAAGCATTACAGAAATTGTTGAACCAATTGGCTGATGAATTACGCTTTGTCTTGATCACCTCTCAAGTCATTGTGCATCCTTATGCTGAACAAGGTGAAAGCACTGACCTTGCAGGGTTACGTGTTCAGGTTTCAGCTGCGGATGGTGAAAAATGTGTACGCTGCTGGCATGTGCTGCCAGATGTAAATACACACGTTGGTCATGCTGGTTTATGCGCTCGTTGTATTATCAATGTCACTGGCAGTGGCGAAGTGAGAAAATATGCATAATTCTGTGCAAACAAGCCCCGCAAAAAAAGGCTTATTCCAGTTTTACCCGCACAACTTAATGTGGCTTGGACTTTCTGTCCTTGCCATTGTGCTGGATCAATGGACCAAATGGATTGCAAGTTCACATTTAAATTATGCTGATCCTGTTCCAGTTCTGCCTTTTTTAAACTGGACATTACTTCACAATCATGGCGCAGCATTTAGCTTTTTATCTGATGCGGGTGGCTGGCAACGTTATCTTTTTACGTCTCTAGCAGGCATTGTGTCGGTTATTTTTGTGTTCTGGCTCATGCGTATGCCAAAGAAAATGATCGTTTTGCCTATGGCGATTGCGTTGATTCTCGGTGGAGCAATTGGCAACCTGATTGATCGTGTCAGCTTAGGTTATGTGGTCGATTTTATCCATGTCTATTACCAGAACAGCCATTTCCCAGCATTTAACCTTGCAGATAGTGCCATTACTTTGGGAACGATCTTGCTGCTGATCGATACTTTCTTCTTAGAGAAGAAACGTAACCAAAATGCGGATGTATAAGATGAACGAAATTATCCACCCAAACGAAGAAATTCGTATTCAGGACGGCTCAAAAGTCGACTTACACTTTTCGGTTTCAATCGAAAATGGTGTTGAAATCGATAACACACGTAGTCGTGAAGAACCAGTAAGTCTGGTCATTGGCGATGGTAATCTGTTACCAGGCTTTGAAAAAGCTTTATTTGGTTTACGTGCCGGCGATCGTCGTACCGTACATTTACCACCTGAAGATGCTTTTGGGCCTTGGAATGCTGAAAATATCCAGATCTTCGATACGGTTAAGTTTGAACAACGTCCAATCGTTGGTCATATGATCGAATTTGAAGATAAAGCCAAAGCAACCTTATTTGGAATTGTAAAATCGGTTAATGATGACACCACTGAAATCGATTTTAATCATCCACTGGCAGGTAAAAATATTACCTTTGAAGTGGAAATCTTTAAGGTCACCCCTGCTGGACAGCAAGGCATTAAATTGATGTAACACAAAAGCTCTCAAATGAGAGCTTTTTTTTAACCCTGAATAAAAGTATAAGATCATTAAAAGACATTCATTTTTGATTCAAAGCAATAATACATAGGAATACAAATATGCTCATTTATATTATCGTCGGCAGCATCCGTGAAGGTCGAACTGCAATTAAAATCGCCAATTGGGTCAATCAAGCCATCAATGAACTTTCATTAGCTGATATTCAAACAGAAATCGTGGATCTGCAAGAATGGGCATTACCGATATTTGCAGGCGCTCATCCGCCAGCGACAGGTGTTTATGACCAACCGAAGCAACAACAATGGGCTGATAAAATTGCGGCAGCCGATGCATTTATCTTTATTAGTCCTGAATATAATCATGGCTACAGCCCAGCACTCAAAAATGCATTGGACTACGTGGCTAAGGAATGGCAAGGCAAGCCTGCTGCTTACGTAGGCTACGGTGCCACCAATGGCTCTCGCTCAATTGATCAACTCCGTCAGGTCGCGACCTATATCGGCTTGGTTGACAGCAATGCTGTTCTTGAAATCCGTGATATTTTTAAACGTAATAAAGAAGAAACGTTTGAAGCCAATGAGTTTGAGGTCAAAGGCTTGGCTGCACTTATCAGCAAATTACAGAAATATAATGTTGTGTAGACGTAAGCCTAAGCGTACATAGACAAGCTACATTCACCTCTATTCTCTACTCTGCTTTATCTTTAATATACAAAGCATAGAGAGACAGGAAGTCTCATTGAGAATAATAAGACACACAGGAAGTGGTCGTTAATAGGATATTAACGACATAAGCTGAATACGAAGAAGCCCCGTCAGGATGATGGGGCTTCTTTTTTGCCTATTTAAAGCATGTAACAGAACTTGACATCGTATCCCACAAGATACAATCTGCTCCAGAAAGCCCTACATTTTTCATGTTTTTAGCTTGTTAACCTAAAATAAAAATGATTTTGAGGTCGTAACAATGGTTAAAAAAGCATTGATCATCACATCAAATGTAGGCGTTGAACATGATGAATTGATTCAACCACTTGAGTTTTTAAAAGGAAAAGGCATTGAAGTCATCCATGCCGCAGAAACATTTGACGCTGTGCAAACGGTGAAAAGTGATAAGGCATTAGGGCCAAGTTACTCCCCACAAGCCTCATTAGATCAGGTTTCTGTAGAAGACTACGATATTTTGATTATTCCAGGTGGTACGGTAAATGCCGATACATTGCGCCTAAATAAAAACGCGCATGCCATCATTCAATATTTCACTGATCAGAACAAGCCTATTGCTGCAATCTGCCATGCGCCTTGGGCACTGATAAATGCAGAACGGATTAAGGATAAAAATCTGACTTCCTATAAAAGTATCCGTTTAGATCTAGAAAATGCAGGTGCACACTGGGTAAATGAAGCCGTACATCGTTGTAATACCAATGACTGGCCTCTTATCACCTCACGGTGTCCAGATGATATCCCGCAGTTTAATGAAGCTATTTTGAAAGAACTGAATCAAGAATAAAGCTTCAAATCTTATTTTTCTACGCGCAAAAAAACACCCCTAACCGTAAGGTTAGGGGTGTTTAGATTTAAAAGCTGGCGATGACTTACTCTCACATGGCAAGTGCCACACTACCATCAGCGCTAAGAGGTTTCACTTCTGAGTTCGGGAAGGGATCAGGTGGTTCACTCTTGCTATTGTCGCCAGCAAACTGTTTATGGATACTTGCTTTGGTCTTATGTAATGCCAAGGCTTTTTCCAAATGAGTGATTAACGGATTAGTTAATTGAGTCGGTATTGTAACTAGTTT